>JAQTVP010000101.1 GCA_028707015.1 Dehalococcoidales bacterium
CGCCGTGCTGGCATATTACTTCTTGGCCTAAATCTTATGATTATTGAGTATTATCAGCGACAAATTCTTAATGGTTCGGATTTTAGACTGATCTTCACCTGATCATCTTACCTAAAACCGCATCAAATGGTTCTTCCGGAACGGTAATCAGCAAACTATCTTCAACCTCATTAACCAAACCCATATAAGCATTTACCGCATGACACAGAGAGTCAGTTCTAACGTACAGATTTTTATAATTCCAGACACTCCCGCCAATTGCCTTTTGAGGCTCTTTCAAAAAAAAGGTATTTTCTGCGGAATATGTATTCTGAATAATCCACCAGGTTACTCTAATCGCCGCTTCTTTATATTTACCAGCCCCTTCTACTCCATGTTCTTGGTAAAATTTATACACTTCCATCATTACTTCATCCAGCCAGCCGTTACCACTTGTCGAATAGGCATCATCCCAAGTTCCATAGTAAAGAAGCTTATTTGTATCCAGTTGCTGCCTTCCCAGAATATCACTACTGCATCTGAGAATTATATTTTTATAATAATCGTCTGTATTTATTTTATAAAAATCCATTAGAGACATAATTACCCAGGCACTTGATATCGGGTTTTTAGAACGGTAGTCATCTCCCAGATAACAACCTTCTCGTTCAACTTTTTCTGTAAAATTCTGGGCAATCTTCTCAGCGGTATTATAATATTTCTGATCCCCGGTAACACCATATAATCGGGAGAGAGCTGAGAGAACCTGGCCATTATAGAGGAGTGATTTTTGTGTACCGTAAACCCAGGTGCCATTTTTATTTTCTTTATATGGCTTCATCCAGCCATCATCTTTTTGCATGGTAACGAGCCAATCTCCCCCCAATTCTGCCGCTGTCAGGTATTTATCTTCCCCGGTACGGTCATATAAATCTAATAATGTAAATATACTTAGTGCCGTTGTCCCTACCACAAACCTTGGCTCTTTCTCTCTGGTATTATAATAATAGGAATAATGAAAGGCGCCATATACCTTGCGGTCTTTACTTTGCATGGAAAGCATAAAATCCGCCCACTCCGGTATTCCTTCCATAATTCTCTCATCGCCATCGAAATCATAAATTTTCAGAAGAGTATATATGATTGAAGCTGAGTATACGGTATGTAGCCTATCCCCGAAATCATCATTTAGAACATCGTATTTTTTATAAAAACCATGCTCATCTTTATTTACCGCCCTGAGCAAGAATTCTTTTCCCTGCTCTATTTTCTGGAGAAGTAATTCTTTATTCAAGCTACGATTTATTACCAGATTCTCAATAAGTTCCTTACCCTCTCCATTATATTCTATAAAAGAAAATTCCTGATTCGGAAAAGAAATTAAAATTCTTACATCTTCAATATTTTCTTTACTGAAATATGAAGAGCCGTTATCAATCGCATTTAATGTTGCTTCTTCTAGAACTAAAGATAATAGTGTATCACTATCTTTCCCTTTTCCTTCTCCTTTTATTTCTCCCTGATGATAAATGGTTACATTCAATTCCCAATTACCTCTAATAGCCAATTCATCGGGGTATTGCATCGGTTGCTCATTAAAATAATTCTCAGTCACTAATCTGGCAAACTGAACGGTTGTGTCCCTGAATTGACTGCTACCACCAGAAAATTCAACAGGAGAGACACCCTGCTCAATGAAAAACCATAATGTTCCTCCGCTTATGACGGTAAATAAAATAATACCAATTAATACGTATTTACAGCTGCTTGTTAAGCACTTGGGGAAATTCATAATGTTTAATTATAGCTTAGGTGCTCATAAAAAATAAAATCCATTTGCAGTCAATTACCAAGAAGGAATAATTATTGTTACATATTTCGTATATAAGTGGTTCTTTATAAAACCTTAATAAAATTTTTACAAAATCTTTATAGTTTTTATGTCCACCTTTTTAACCAAATAGTTAAATTATTATAAAGCATCAATTTTATCAAGGAGGTGGATATGGAAACAATCAGTATTTTTCTAGCTGACCCGCAGGTTCTTTTCCGAGAGGGAATCCACTTTACTATTTCCGAAGATGATGACATTGAGGTTATCGGCGAAGCAGCTTGTAATAACGAAGTGTTCAAATTTATCCGAGATAATCCGCCCAATATAGCTATTTTAAACGCTAACCAGGGTTTTCCCAACGGAATCGACATTACCAGCTATATCAAACGGAATACACCAACGGTATCGATAATTCTAATTATAGATGATAATGACGAAGAGCAGCTTCTCTCAGCGATTAAGGCTGGTGCGAGTGCCTATATAACAAAATATATTACCCCAGATGACCTGCTCACCACCATTAGAAGAGTAGCTAATGGCGTTTGCCCTATAAGTGAAACCCTGTTCAAGCCAGGAATTGCCTTACGTATTATTAATAAATTTGAGTTTTTCTGGTTAATCAATCTATTCAATGAGGAAATGAATAATCTTTTACTTCATCTTTCCCATCTTGAGAGTAATCTCTTAAACTATATTGCCGAGGGTATTTCCGCAGAACAGGTAAGTCAAGTACTGAGAATTGATGAGAAAACGATCAAACGGCATCTTAATGTAATACTTACCAAGATAATGATAAATGAGCGAATTTGCGAGGTGATCGAAATAATACAACTGAGATCAAAACCCACCATTTCCAATATCAATGATAATGAAACTAATTCCTCCCACAATCAAACCCGCTTGTAAATAATACTAAACCAGAGCATTGCTTACTTCGCTTCGCTACTGTATTATAGTGCCAACGCAATCTAATATATTACAGGTAGTATAAATATTGTCTTTATTGATAGTAGTTTTCGCCCTGCTGGGTTTATTCGTAGGCAGTTTCCTGAATGTATGTATAGATAGGCTGCCCCGCCACCAATCTATAATTCATCCCGGCTCTCACTGTGATAACTGTAATAATAATCTCAATTTTTGGGATCTTTTCCCTATTATCAGCTATCTATGGCTGCGTGGTAAATGCCGCTATTGTCAAACTCACATACCCCGCAGGATTCCGATAGTAGAAGGAATAACCGGCTTGTTATTCGCTATGCTCTCATGGAAGTTCGGATTAAGCTTAGAACTAGGTATTTCTCTTTTCTATGCTAGTTTACTAATCATAATATTTGTAATTGACTTGGAGAATCAACTGGTTTTGGATAAAATCACCTATCCCAGTATGATACTTGCCCTTATTTTTTCTTTTTTCTGGCCGGGAATGGAGGAATTAATATCATTCCCCACAGAAATAATCGATAGATTATTAAGCTCACTAGCAGGAGGAGCAATCGGCCTGTTAGCTATGGCATTGCCTTATGTTATATATCGCCGCGGAATGGGATTTGGTGACGTTAAACTGGGAACACTGGTTGGATTAATGACAGGCTTCCCATTAGTATTTGTGGCCATACTAATGTCATGGATAATGGGAGGAATTGTAGCTGCCTTGTTACTTGCCCTTAAGGTTAAGAGCCTTAAAGACCCCATACCCTCAGCTACTTTTTTAGCAATTTCAACTATGGTTACTTTACTATGGGGATCAGCCATCTGGCAATGGTACCTATGGTAACTGTAAAATATCTGATTTTCTCCATTCTGCTTGACATATATATACCAGATGCCTTAGTTTAATAGTCGTGAAAATTCGCATGCGATATGAAAAGGAAGCATATCAGTTTCTAACAGTCTTCCGTTTTTTGTCTTACGCTCTGGCGGTAATGTTTACCCAAGTTACCCCATTACAAAGCTCACCATCAATGTCTTCCCTGCAATTATATATAATTCTAGCTACGCTAGGTGTCTATACTGTCCTTAAAGTTCTCTCTCCCCTACATTGGAGGGAGAGAAGTACAATGACTTACCTGATTCTGGCAGGTGACTTTTTACTGTGTATCCTGTTAGTTATCTATACTAATGGTCTAAGCAGTAGTTTCCTGCTCTATTCACTTACTCCAATTATGACAGCAGCCCTGCTCTTTGAAGAAAGAGTTGCACTCTCCCTGGCAGCCAGCGCTTCTATTTTACTGTCTATTACTCATCTGGCTCTAAGTCAGTTTAGCGATAGATTTACCTGGATTATGCAGGGATATAACCTTACCATGTTAATCGTCTATTCTCTATTCTGCTTTGTCGCCGCTATCGTACCTTACCGCATTAACCTGAATATTCGTCGGCGCATCGAAAGAGAGGCAATTATTGAAGAACGGAGAAGAATTGCACGGGAAATACACGATGGGGTAGCACAGTCACTCGGTTACCTTAATTTAAAAACAAAACAAGTAAGTGATTTCGTATCTTCCCATAATACTGCCAAAGCCCTCACCGAGCTACGTGATATTCGTAAGTTAGTGCAGGACACCTATGAAGATATCAGGGAATCAATTGACCAGCTAAGCACCGAGACACGTAATCTCCCCATAATACCAGCCCTGACAAATTACGCAACCGAATTCGGCAATAATAATGGAATCAAAGTGCAATTTGATGTGCCAAAAACTTCTACCCAGCTTTCCCCCGTAGCAGAACTGCAACTTTTACGGATTTCCCAAGAGGCCTTGACCAATGTCAGAAGACACGCCTTGGCCAGTAATGTAGATATAAAGATAGCAATAACCAGTAAAACAGTGGAAATGACCGTCAAGGATAATGGGCAAGGATTTAATCTTCCTGACATTAAGGATTATCCTCCCGGTTATCATGGACTGAATATAATTCAGGAACGAGCTGAAAGTCTTGGCGGCAGTCTAAACATCTCCAGTGCACCAGGGGAAGGAACCGAAATACAGGTCAGCCTTCCTATTGAAAAAGTGAGGTTATGAAATGGACACTATTAAAGTATTGGTAGTGGATGACCACGCATTATTTCGCCGTGGCATTACTTCTGTATTAGCCAATCAAGAAGGTCTTGAGGTAATCAGCGAAGCATCCGACGGATTAGAAGCAATAGAAAAAACCAAGAAAATTATTCCTGATGTTGTTCTGATGGATCTCAATATGCCACGCTGTAGCGGATTAGAAGCTATCCAAGCCCTACAGGCAGAGATGCCTCAGGTTAATATCCTCGTTTTGACTATTTCTGACAAAGAGGCAGACCTGTTTGCTGCCATAAAATTCGGCGCTAAGGGGTACATCCTGAAAAACACCGAGCCAGATGAGCTAATTCATGCCATCTTCCACATTGCCCAGGGGGGAGTAATTGTCTCATCTCTTATGGCAACAAAACTTCTCACCGAATTCAAGGATGTCACTACGGGGGTAAAAAAGGAATTTTCCACTCCGAAAGCCGATGCAAATTTAAGTGCACGGGAAATAGAGGTATTACAATTACTGGCTCAAGGAGCAACCAACAAAATAATCGCTGAGTCCCTGTTTATTTCTGAAAACACGGTAAAAACACATCTGCGTAATATAATGGAAAAATTACACCTGGTAAACCGTAGCCAAGCGGCAGCTTATGCTGTTAACCAGGGGATTGTCCAATATAACGAGCAATAAGCTCGCCATACAAAGCCCTATCACTCTAAAGACTTAGTACCTCATCTTAAAAATCACCCGTTTGTAGGATTGCCAGTAATGGCGCCCTGCCTTATATTATCTAGTGCAACCTTAAAAAAAGAAGGGTTAGCTATCTCTTCTTTAGAGATATTGGGTAACTCGTACAGAGAAAAGGAGACTTACCAATGAAATTACCAAAAAGGGGCGAGAAGGGTTTTACACTGATTGAGCTGCTCATCGTGGTGGCTATTCTTGGTGTACTGGCGGCAGTGGTTATCCCTAATGTGGGACGGTTTATCGGTGCTGGGGAAGACGAAGCAAAAGAGACCGAGTTTGCCAACATCCAGGCAGCCGTGCACTCCATGATGGTTGATAACGAACTGCAAACACTACCCAACCCGGTAACTTTAGACACTAACCGGACTAATGCAATGGAC
>JAQTVP010000102.1 GCA_028707015.1 Dehalococcoidales bacterium
GATCTGCACGCACTGTCTATCTTGTATCCGGAACTCATGACCTCATTGTATTAGTGGTAGCTAAAGCCTCACATGAAATAGCTGATTTTGTTTCGGGGAAACTTGCCTCTATTGACGGAGTACAAGAAACCGTTACCCAGTTTTTACTTAAGCGATATAAGGAAGATGGAGAGATTATAGAGGGCAAGGAAGAAGTTAGACGACAACCATTAACACTATAAATATAATCTCAATTTAAAATTATAGAACTACATGGCACTTACGGAGAATATATTATGTCTAGTAAAGGCAAGAGTCAACACAAGAAACACCTTATTTCAAAAAGAACAAGTTTAATATCCCCTTCGGGGATAAGGAAATTTTTTGATTTATTAGCGTCTATTGACGGAGTTATTTCACTGGGAGTTGGTGAACCTGATTATGCTACTCCGTGGCATATTTGCGAAGCCGCCATAAAATCTCTCGAAAAAGGCTATACCATGTATACTTCTAATCATGGAATGCTTGAATTGCGCCAAGAACTATCTAAATATTTAAGGGATAGTTATGAGCTTGATTATGATCCGGATACCGAGCTTCTAATTACAGTTGGCGTTAGTGAAGCTTTGGATTTAGCAATGAGAGCTACACTGGATTTTGGTGACGAAGTTATTATGCCTGATCCTTGTTATGTAGCTTATGCCCCTTGCGTTATTATGGCTGGAGGAACGCCAATTATGGTACCTGCCAACAGCGATAATAATTTCGAAATCAATGCTGCTGATATAGAAAAGAAAATTAATGCTCGTACTAAGGCAATTCTGATTGGTTACCCAGCTAATCCTACTGGTGCCGTAATGAGCAAAGAGAAACTAACACAAATAGCAGAAGTCGCCCTGCGGCATAATCTACTAGTAATATCTGATGAGATTTATGCTAAGTTGGTCTATGGTGTAGAACATACCTGCTTTGCAAAATTACCGGAAATGCGAGAAAATACTATTCTTTTAGGTGGTTTTTCAAAAGCATATGCTATGACTGGCTGGCGGATTGGTTATGCGGCAGCTCCCAAAGAACTTATTAAAGCTATGACCAAAATACATCAATATACTATAATGTGTGCTCCGACAATGGCACAGGTAGCAGCCCTTGAAGCATTAAAATCTGAAAAAGATACCACTGCTGATATGGTCGAAGACTATAACCGGCGACGTTTAGTAATAGTAAAAGGCTTAAATGATATTGGGTTAACCTGTTTTGAGCCCCACGGTGCATTTTATGCTTTTCCATCAATAAAATGTACCGGCATGACCTCAGAAGAATTTGCTGAAAAACTTCTCGTTGAAGAAAAGGTAGCAGTTGTTCCAGGATCAGCTTTTGGTGAACATGGAGAAGGTTTTGTGCGTTGCTGCTATGCTACATCTTTAGTTGAGATTGAGGAAGCATTAACCAGAATGAAACGCTTTGTATCTAAGCATAAAATAAATTAACTCTACGTAATTATTTATTTAAGTCCCATTTTCTGCTTAACCTCAGCCAGAGTTTCCCGAGCAATAATCTGCGCCCGCTGAGCCCCTTCAGAAAGAATATTTTTTATGTACTCAGGTTTTGCTGCTAAAATTGCGCGCCTTTCCCGGAATTCTTTTAGAGTTGTATTTATCTCCTGTGCCAGCAATTTTTTACAGGCGACACAACCAATTTCAGCAGAGCGGCATTCTTGAGCTATTTCCGCTATTTTTCCCGGATTAAAATAACGGTGTAATTGATAAACATTACATATTTCAGGATGCCCGGGATCCGTGCGATATTGCCGAGCAGGATCAGTAACCGCAGTCATCACCCGTTTTTTTGTTTCTTCATTAGAGAGAGCGATCTCAATATCATTACCTATAGATTTGCTCATCTTGTCTTTTCCGTCAAGACCAACTACTAATGGGAATGAAGTTAGCTTGGCTTCTGGTTCAGGAAAAGTATCGCCGAATATATTATTAAAACGTCTTACTATTTCTCTGGCTAACTCAATATGAGGCAATTGATCTTCACCAACAGGAACAGCATTAGCTTTATAGAGCACAATGTCCGCTGTCTGCAACACAGGATATCCCACCAATCCATAGTTCACATTATGCGGTTGCAATTTTACCTTATCTTTAAAAGTAGGTACTCGTAAAAGCCAGCTAAGCGGAGTGACCATACTGAGTAGAGTATGTAGCTGCATCACTTCCGGAACATGAGACTGAACAAAAATAATACTTTTATCCGGATTAATGCCAGCAGCCAGCCAGTCTAGTGTCATTTCATAAATATTACTCTGTATTGATCCAGTATCTTCAAGTGTAGTTAAGGCATGAATATCAACAACACAATAAATACACTTATATTCCTCTTGAAGCTTTACCCAATTCTGTAAAGCTCCTAAATAATTACCAAGATGTAACCGTCCAGTGGGACGAGCTCCAGAGAAGATACGTTGCTTCACAATATTTATTTCCCCCTGATCCAGATTATATTATTACATAGCGTACATTTAAGTTTTTCATAGTATGTAATGCTATTGTTGGTGTTAGAAAATTGGGATAAGCACAATTTACATTTTATCCGGTGCTGCCATTCCCATAAGTTTAAGCGTTCTCGCCAGTACTATTTGAGCTGCCTTTACCAGTTTAAGACGAGCTTTACTTAATGTTTCATCATCTTGAGAAACAACACGGCACTGCTTATAGAAACTATGAAATACAGTTGCCAGTTCTTGAGCATAATAAGTTAGATGGTGAGGTTCCAGAGTATTAACTATTATTTCTATTATTTCAGGTAGAAGCAGCATTTTTCGTATTAAATTGAGTTCAGGATCAGTCATCAGCAATGAAACATCGCCATCAGTATAATCAATTCCTCTTTCCTGAGCCAAATGCAGAATACTGGCAATACGAGCATGGGCATACTGCACATAGTAAACAGGGTTATCGGCAGATTCTTTTTTAGCCAGTTCCAAATCAAAATCCATCTGACTATCAGCCGTGCGGGATAAGAAAAAGAAGCGACAGGCATCAGCACCAACTTCATCGATTACTTCGCGCAGCGTAATGATATCACCACTGCGCTTGGAAACACGCACCAGCTCATCACCACGACGTAAGGTAACCATTTGTGAGATTATCACAATCAAACGATCAGGAGAAATACCCAGAGCCCCAAGCACTGCTTTCATCCGAGAGATATGGCCCTGATGGTCAGCTCCCCAGATATCAATTACCCGGTTAAACTGACGCTCTAAAAATTTATTATAATGATATGCAATATCGGTAGCAAAATAGGTTGGGGTACCATCCCCACGCACCACCACATTATCTTTATCTTCACCAAGGGCAGTAGATACAAACCAGACAGCATCTTCTCTCTCAGCGATATAACCATCCTTACGCAGTAGAGACATTACTTTATCATATTGTCCATTATCGTAAAGACTCTGCTCACTGAACCAGACATCAAATTTAAATTTTAATAGCTCCAAGTCTTGTTTAATTGAATTAAGCATAACATTCAGGCCGATCTTACCTATATTGGATATGGCCTCAGTTTCTGGTTGAGAAAGATATTTATTTCCTTCTTTAGCTATGATATCTTTTGCCAAATCAATCATATAATCACCAAGATATCCATCAGCAGGCATTTCGGTATCTATATACAGGCATTGCTGATAACGGGCATAAAGTGAACGGCAAAAAACACTAACCTGATTACCTGCATCATTTATATAATATTCCTGTTCTACATCATATCCGGCAGCAGCCAATACATTGGCTAAAGTGCTTCCAAGAATAGCTCCCCTACCGTGCCCTACATGTAACGGGCCAGTGGGATTAACGCTAACAAATTCTATTTGCACCCGGCTGCCCTGCCCCACATTTATATCCCCATAGTTATTACCAGCCTTCAGAATAGAATTTGTTTGTTCGCTTAACCAGTTACTATTTATTTTAAAATTAATAAATCCGGGCTGTGCCACAGTCACATTTTCAATCTCATTGTGTAGAACAAGCAAATTTACCAGATCATTAGCTAAATTAAGCGGGTTAGTTCCAACTGCACGGGCTAATTTCAAAGGAAAACTAGAAGCAAAATCGCCGTGTTCCGGATTTTGCGGACGCTCTATAGTTACCTCAGGCAATGTAACTGCTGGTATCTTACCGGCTTGCTGAGCTTCGCCAATAGCTTGCATCAGCATTTGCACAATTCTCTGTTTAAGTTCTAATCTCTCCGTTTTTCTATCTCCTTAACGCAAAAATTATAACACAATAGTGGTCAGATTAGATAGTCTTATTCATATATATATCTAGCTCCACTCATTATCTTCTTTAGACCATACCCGGGATAATTCTTTTACCAGAAGCTGATGATCAATTCTTTTTAATTCGGAATCGATCTGGAATAGTCTTATCGCTTCACGACGAGCCAACTCAAGTAGAGCTACATCAGAAATCTTAGCCATTCGAAGATCAGGAATTCCACTCTGACGAGTACCGAAAAATTCTCCGGGACCACGCATCCTCAGGTCTTCCTCAGCTAATTTGAAACCGTCATTAGTTTTTTCAATAATATCCAAACGTTCTTTTCCAATCTCTGAAGGATTCTGGGCTAACAGCATACAGTAGCTTTGTTCCATTCCCCGTCCAACTCTACCACGAAACTGATGCAACTGTGATAAACCAAAACGCTCCGCACTTTCTACCATCATTACTGTAGCATTAGGCACATCAATGCCAACTTCTACTACTGAGGTTGATACCAGAATATCTATATCTCCATTATGGAATTGTTGCATTACGTTATCTTTTTCTTCTGCCGACATACGGCCGTGAAGCAAACCTAGTTTCCTATCAGGGAATATGTATTTTGACAACTTATCATATTCTACTATTGCTGCTTTGGCTTGAATGGTCTCCGATTCTTCAACAAGGGGACAAATAATAAATGCTTGGCGCCCACTGTTTACCTGGCGCCTAATAAAGGCATAAGCACTTTCTCTCTGCTCTGGTTTAAGCCACCTGGTTTTTATTTCCTGCCGTCCCAGCGGCAGCTCGTCTATCACCGATAAATCAAGGTCTCCGTATAAAGCCAATGCAAGACTACGCGGTATCGGAGTAGCTGTCATCACCAGTATATGAGGGTTAAACCCCTTTTGCCTTAATACAGACCGCTGGGAAACTCCAAAGCGGTGCTGCTCATCCACAATAGCTAATCCTAACTGTTTGAACGACAGGTCTTTTTGAATGAGTGCGTGGGTACCAATGATAATATCTACTTTTCCACTGGATATGTTCTGTTGTAGTTCCTTTTTTAGCGATTGATTAATATCACCAATTAAAAGAGCTATGGTAACATCTCGGTCTAATATTCCGGAATAACTAAATATAAATTCGTTACCTTTTTCTGTTCCCATCACAGAGAATAAGTGCCTTAGGGTATTAAAATGCTGTTCGGACAGTATTTCGGTTGGTGCCATGAGAGCCCCCTGATATCCATTAGCAACTGTCATTAGCAAGGCCCCTGCAGCAACTATGGTTTTACCACTACCCACTTCACCCTGCAACAACCGTGACATAGGTTGATTTTTTTGCAGATCATCAAATAATTCTTTAAGCACTCTTTGTTGAGCCGAGGTTAATTCGAAAGGTAACGATTCTAAAAATGTCTTTACTACCGTCGTTTTAATATTGAAGGGATTCCCCGGCTGACTTTCTTGCCAGTCACGCTTTCTGCCCAGTACCCCTAGCTGAAGGAGAAACAGCTCATCAAAAGCCAGACGCAATCGTGCTCTATTTTTTATGTTTTCATCTTCGGGATAGTGTGCCTGGCTTATCGCCATCGGTAGTTCCAGTAAATTACAGCGTTTTAATATTTCCGGCGGTAAAAATTCTTTTATCT
>JAQTVP010000103.1 GCA_028707015.1 Dehalococcoidales bacterium
GTTACCTCCCAAACTGAAATTCAATTGGAAAAACTATGACAGTTATTAATTAGCTTGGGAAGTGATTGTGTTCTAGAATATAGTTCTATTTAAAAGGGGAAAAAGATTAGCCACAGATGATACTGTGCCTGTGGGGAGGGCTTTAGGTAACTTAGAGGACTTTATAGGTTATTATCGGAATTACCGAGGGACTGTAGTTTCTGACTTAATTCTTCGAAAGTTTTATCCTTCGGTGGCTTACCTAATTCCAAACCGTAGCTGATAAAGAATTCGAGGAAATTACGTAGTAGCTCTCTAGTTCCTTGCTGAAACTGTTCGAATTGTGCTTTTGTTACTGAACCTTGTTTGTTAGTGGAGTTTTCATTCAAGCAAGTATCAATAAGGACATTAATAAAATCCGAACGGTTTTGGTCGCCACGATTTTCATCTATTCTCCTTGCAACCTCAGCATCAACAACTAAAATTCTTTTGTCTGGCATCGAATACTCCTTTTATTATTCGCTTTACATTCATTTATCATTGGTCAAGCCAACCAAGTAGTTCGGTTACGCTATCTATGCTTTTAAGTAATTTCAAGCCTAAATCAGTAACTCGATAGGTTACTGCCGGATTACCTATCTTAACCTTATCAATAAATCCCCGGCTTATTAGAAAACCGAGATATTTCTGGATTTGACTGTAGCTCATATTAACGCTGTACATGATCTCGGTCTTCCCGGCACCATTCTCACCGACTCGTAGCATTTCTGCTATTATTTCAATGTTTGACCGTCTATTGTTCATTTTCTGCATTAATATGCCTTCCCCACCTTGGTCTTTTTGGTTTCGGGTAATTATTATTTCCTGGTTATTTACTTATTACCTTAAAAAGACCTAAAGGGTTCAGAATAATGAGCTAAAGGGTTCACAAAGCGTAATCATACTTTGCAGCTTTATAATTGTCAAGAGACTATATGAAAAATACTAAATAATCAAAAAATGTATAGTATATAAGAGAGGGTATTTTAAGAGGATGATTTGCACTGATAAATTAACTTGTTAATCGACTTGTTTGAAAATTAACTAATTCTTTTTTATTATTTACGTTATCTTGATGCAAAGTTACCACGAACTTTAAATGAGGGCGAGTACTGATTTTGGTTATGAATTTTTTATAATGGGAAGAATTAGTTTGCGCTGCTGGCTCTTCTTTTACACTTTTCACCTCGAGTATCTCTTCTAACTTAGCTAAGATATCTGCGGGTGATGCCGCCTTGCTGAGTAAAATAATGATATTCGTGCCTTTATCCCAGGAGCCAATCTGCTGTGTTATGGTTGCCTCAAGGGTGCCCTCTAGCTTACAGAGGAACCTTAGTAAGCATGTGATATTGGTAAACTCGCGTATAATCAGCTCTACTTTTTTCACTAATGTAGCATAGGTGCCATTGGCTGATAGTAGATATTCCGGCCCTTCGGTGGCAACCTGCAGTGCAAAACGCTCATCAATAACTAATTCACCGCGGTTAACTTTTCTGATAGCACGGACGAGATCTTGCTGCTTTATATCTTTAAGAAGATAACCAGTGGCGCCTGCGTTAAGGGCTTCCGTCAGACACCCATCACATGTGGTTAGAATAATGACATTACAAGGTGTGTATTGCTGGCAATAGAGACGGGTAGCTTCAATTCCACCGATACCGGGTATCTCGGAGTCCATAAGCACAATGTCTGGTGAAAGCGGTTTCATTTGGTGCAGTGATTTTTCAGCTGAGGAATATTCACCTACTATTTCCATATCTTTTTCCTGCTCCAGCATGTGCCGTAATCCACAGCGGACAATCTCATGGTAGTCAATCAAAAGTATTTGTATGCTTTTTGTGATCATTATTTTTCCTTTTTGATGTTGCTGAGTGAAAAGAGGAATTAATAATTAATATTGATTGTAAAGGTAGCCTTGGATAATTTAGATAATTAATTAATACTTGATACTTTAAATTTAGCTATAGTATCCTACTGCTTTACGTGGGGATAAATAGCCTGTTAGTAACGATATGCCTGGGTAATTAGTCCTATTGGTTTTAAATATGGAGTGTTTATATAGCTGCTTTGTCAGCTTAAAGAATATGTTGTTGCATTGAGTTTTTCTATTGATATCCAGCCATAGCGTATGGCTAAAACAACTGCGTGCGCCCGGTCATTGGCATTGAGTTTGCGAAGAATGTTACTAATATGATTTTTGATAGTCTGTTCACTGATTTCTAGGATTTGGGCAATTTGTTTATTTGAGTTACCATTAGCAACATAGTTTAGTATCTGCGACTCTCTTGAGGTAAGCGGTGTATCTGTATTTTGTATAGTTTGCCCGTTGTATATACCTTGAAATTGCTTTAATACATACTTGGCGACATTAGGCTTGGCTAAAATACTATCATTTATGGGATATTCCCCATTGGAAACCCGTCGGATACTGGTAGCTAAGTTTTCAGCAGTGATATTTTTATCTAAATAGTCCATAGCACCAACTTTAATAACTTCGAGAAGCTCTTCATCATGAGGGTTAGAGGTTAGCATTATTATCTTGATAGCGGGGTAGCGTAGCGTAATATTTCGTGCTAAATTAAATCCATTAAGAGATGGATAGTCAATATCAATTAGCAACACATCCGGAAGATTAGTTATATTTAATTCTATAAATCGCTCACCTGGTGTACTATCTAATACCTCGAAATCAGATTGTTTAGATAAAGAGTGACGTACACCAACTCCAAAAAGAGCTTGTTTGTCAATTATCAATATTATTATTTTTTGATTCAACTAGTCACCTCCGGTCACAGGTAAACTTGTTTATATAGTGCATGCCAGAGGGCTATCTATAACTATAAAATAGCCAAAATAATGACATTTGTCAATATTTATTTCAAGTTAATTTAATTTTAAAATTAAATTATAAAGTTAATACCAAGATTATGAATTTCTTTTTACATGATAAAGTCACTCGAAAGGGTTATTGCACAAGGTATAATTATTATCTGAAATCACTCATTTGCAGGATTGTTCGAAGCATGGGTTGTATCTATAATGTATTGGGTTAAGGTGCCTAAGTAAAATATGCCAATTGGCATATTTTACTTTAGTTATAGGTTAATAAGTAAAAAATGGAGTATTCTATGTTTAATTGGTTTGGTCAGCGATCTGGAAAGAAAAAACATAAAGTAAGGCAGTTATGGGAAAATGAGTTTAATATTGTAAAAGAAGGACTGGATGAGGAACAGATAATTACTTTTGTTGATAGTCTCATTGCAAAAAATAGATATTCACAACAATATTCTGCTGATTCACTCCGAGCAATACTTAAAACGGCAGTAACAGATGCTGAACAAATGGCAGCTAGTATTAAAATGAAGGCAGAAGCAGAAGCAGAAGCAGAAGCTGCTGGAATCATTGCCAGAGCTAAGCAAGGGGACCAGGAAATAAGGAGAAGAGCTGAATTAGCGGCGAATAAAGAAGCGGAAGAAATTATAGCTATTGCCAATAAAAAATCTGAAATAACTGAAGTGGAGGCTAAACAACAAGCCTTGTTGTTTTTACTGAGGGCGAGAGAGGAAATCGAAAAGGAAGTACGAGAAGAATACAAGAAAGCCTATGCTCGGTTATCATCTTCTTTGCAGGAATTAATTGATGAAGGGCAAAATATAGAAATTGAATTAAAAAGTAAAAGAGCAGAGTTGTGGGAGAGTAAAAAATTTGAATTAGAAGAACGTGAAGCTGTATTACTTAATAATCCTGGGATAGAATTACCGCCTCGTGAAGCATTATCTTCTAAAGTAAAGATAGAGCAAACTACTCAAAGTAATGAAAAAAATGACGGGGAAAATGTGGAAACTTCCAGTGAATTACTTGAGGAAATACACGAACAAGAAACAAAACCAGTTGCTAACTTAAAAAAAAAGGATACTAAGAAAGAAAAAGAGATAGAGCAACCTATTCAATTTGAAGAAGAAAATGTCAGAGAAATAATAGAACCCACTGTTATGTTGCAAGAAGAGAACCTGGAAGAGGATAGGGATCAACTTGTACAGGTTAAACAAGAAGATAGGGGGAAACAGTTAGAGAAGAATCTTTCGAAGGCAGAATTTAAGGAAATAGAAAACGATTTTAGTAATCTAAACCTTGATGACGATAAATCTCTTTTTGTTGGTGAAGTAGAACTGGCTATAGCCATGCCAGTCGAACTTAAGATGGTTTCTAAATTATATAACTATTTGCAAACAATACCTGATTTAAAAATACTACGCACGACAGGTTCTTGGGATCGAGGTACTACTATCACAGTTGTGTTAGAAAAGCCGCTTCCCCTAGTGAATAGCTTGAAAAATATGCCTGAAGTACAAGTAATCGTAGGACTGACTCAAAGTAATAGCTCAATGAAAGGGGCTCTAAGCTCACTATCGAAAACGGGGGGAAAGGTCGTGAAAAGGCTTAAACTTACCCTTAGGGAACCGCAATCATAAGATTTGCGAATTGTTAAATACAGCGTTAAGAAAATTATAGTTATTTTATAGCCTGAGGAGAGGATAATGGGAGCATCTAAAAGAACATCTCCAGATGACTTAGGGCAGATGTTAGTAGAAGCAAAGCTCATAACTGCAGAACAACTGACCCATGTTAAAGATATACAGGTTCAGGGTGGGGAAAAAATGGAGCGGGTTTTGCTGCAACAGAGGTTAATTTCACTGCAGCAGCTGGCACTTTTTACCAGCTTGCAGCTGGGGGTTCCCTTTGTCAACCTGAGGAAGGAAGGTGTTCGAGCTGAGGCGGTTGCTTTAGTTCCTGAGATTATAGCCAGAAAATACAGCGTTATCCCGATAGACGCGTTAGATGGAACATTAGTGGTGGCTATGGAAGACCCGAGGGATATTCAGGCTATTGAGGATTTAGCTGCATTAACAAGAAAAAAGATTGAACCGGTACTTAGTACTCCTCAGGATATTCAGGAAATGATTGATCTTAACTACAGGGTTGGTGGCGAGATTGAAGAACAGCTTAGCCAAATTCCTACTCGTTATCAGAGAGTGCAGGTGAGCGAAGCACGTGTCTCCGCTGAAGCGATCGCACAGGCCCCAGTAGTTCGTGCTATTGATTTACTTATTAAACAAGCGGTGAGGGATAGGGCTTCTGATATCCATATTGAGCCTCAAGAGGATAAATTGCGTGTGCGCTATCGTATTGACGGTATTTTACATGAAATTATGGCGTTACCTTTAAGTGTCCATCCTCCATTACTTTCTCGGGTGAAAATAATGGCTGGATTAAATATTGCGGAACGCCGTCGCCCTCAAGATGGACAAATTACATTTGATATGGGAGACAGGGAAGTGGATCTGCGGGTTGCAACTACAAATACTATATACGGCGAAATGGTTGTCATGCGTATTTTAGATAAAACATTTGCTTTTCTTCCCTTGGCTGAGATTGGTTTTTTACCTGATACTTTAGATAAATATCTTAGAATGGTGAAGAATCCATTTGGAATGATATTAATTAGTGGTCCTACTGGTTCCGGTAAGACTACTACCCAGTATGCTACAGTTAATCAGCTTGATAGTGTTGGACGTAATATCTTGACTATTGAAGACCCGGTAGAATATCGTTTTAATAATATTAATCAGATGCCGGTAAATCCTGCAGCTGGGATGACTTTTGCCACCGGACTTAGAGCCTGTATGAGACTTGATCCTGACGTTATTCTGATTGGAGAGATACGTGATGTTGAAACAGCACAAATATCTACTCAGGCATCTCTTACCGGTCATTTAGTACTGTCATCAGTTCATGCTAATGATACGGTAAGTACCGTTTTCAGAATGATAGATTTGGGAGTTGAACCATTCCTTTTAGCCTCAGCACTTGTTGG
>JAQTVP010000104.1 GCA_028707015.1 Dehalococcoidales bacterium
AGGGATAACACTATAAGGACAGTAGCTTTTCTTTTCATGATTATTAGTGCATTATAAATGAAAGTCATCTTAAAATGATCAAACGAGCTTTAAAACACAGTCCAAATTTATCTACTACAAACCACAACTAATTAAACTACCCCCTCATTGAAAGAGATACACGTTTTCAGCTATAATATTTGGTGCGTTAAATTAAATATAATAATAAATCAGAGGAATAATTTTTCCCAAGTTTATATATTTGCTTGTGGTGAGTGTAGCCCAGTGGTCTAAGGCGCCAGGTTGTGGCCCTGGAGATCGAGGGTTCAAATCCCTCCACTCACCCCAGATATTAAGCGCCTATAGCTCAGTGGATAGAGCATCGGTCTTCGGAACCGAGGGTCGTGGGTTCGAATCCCTCTAGGCGCGCCATTTTTTATAGCTAAATATATACAATGTAAGACCTCATAAATGAGGTTTTTTTCTTTTTGTTAACAGAACTAGGTATAGATTATAAGCTGAAATGTCGCCACAACTAATAAAAATGCAGTTAGACCAATAAGTCCCCATGTTAACCTAGATAATACTTCTGAATGTTTAACTAAAGTTTTTGTATGGAAGAATCCAAAACCCATAAATCGTTCCGAGTCAACCATCCATGGTTTATGTAGTCCACCTTTTTCGATAAAAAGGTATATAGCCCAGAGTTCACCTATAATCTCTTCGATTTCCTTTTTGTCTTTTCCTGTTAAATATTTGTCAACTGCTTCTTTCTCTTTACCGGTTAAAGCCATTCTATATACCTCAATAATACAAATTCATATGACCATATCAACTGCTAAAACTTCGTCAAATCCATTAGCAACTGCTTCCTGCAGACATGGTGCTACTTTGCTATAAGTATCAAGTGTTACCTGTATGCTGGCATGACCGAGCCTTTCCTGTACCATATTACTTAGTTCAACGCATAACATATAATATTACTGTCAGCTTCATAACACAACAGAAAACAGCACCTACACTTTATTTCAAACAGCTAAAATTTATTTTAGTAAAATAGATATTGACACTTGGCTATATAATTGCTATTATCTAGACATTAGTCAATTTTGGAGATATTTATGCAAATCAAAACACGAATTTTTGAAATCTGCGAAACACGAAATAAGAATTTATCAGAGTTAGCCCAAACTATGGAAATCTCAATAAGCCAGGTCTACCGGGTAAAAGAGGGCAAACGTAAAATAAATCAGAAATTCATTGTTGGGGCGATAAAAGCCTTTCCCAAGCACAAATTAGAGGATCTTTTTTATCTTGTACCGGAAGTGCCAAATGTCACTAACCAGAATAACCACAGAACAGAGCCAACTATTATACAATATTCCCCAAATACACAAAGACAAAAAATAAGGCTATAATCTGCCTATTCAATCTAGTTAATTCACTACTTAAAGCAAATTCACCGGATCTATATCTATAGTCCAGCCCCTTGGAAAAAGCATCTTTGATAGTAAAGCAGAAGGTTCCTCACCACGAAGTATAAGTTGCCAGCGAAATCTGCCTCGCCTCCGATGGATAAATGCCGGTGCAGGCCCAATTATATTTAAATTAGCTATTCCTTGTGAATCCCTTTCTTCAATAATGAGACATCTCATTCTTTCAGATTCTCTCTGACAAAGGATATCATTAGTATGGTTATAGGTAAGACAAACCAAACGAGAAAAGGGAGGATTTTGTAGCTGACGCCGATATGTAATTTCCTTTTCGTAGAAACAGGCATAATCATGCTTAGCGGCTGCTTGGATAGCATAGTGTTCCGGAGAATAGGTCTGAATAATAGCCTGTCCTCCTGAAGTCCCCCGCCCAGCTCTCCCCACTACTTGGCTCAAAAGCTGAAAGGTCCGTTCCCCAGCACGGAAGTCGGGTAAATTTATACTAGTATCAGCACTGACTACTCCTACTAAAGTAACCAGAGGCAAATCCAAGCCCTTGGCAACCATTTGCGTACCAATAATAATATCTGCTTCATGATCACGAAATTTATCTAATATTTCCTGATTAGAATTCTTCCCTCCGGTACTATCACTATCCCAACGTAATAACCTGGCTTGAGGAAAAGTATTGCCGGCTTCCTGCTCCAGTTTTTGAGTACCAATACCCAAGAATTTTATCCTTGGACTCTGGCATTGGGGACAAACCCGGGGAATGGGCATTTTGTAATTACACTGATGGCAAACTAATATATTCTCAGCATAATGATAGTTCAGAGTAACTTCACAACGTCTGCAGCGCAGCACAAACCCGCAATTCCGGCATTGTATAAAGCTAGCTGCTCCTCTCCGATTAAGAAATAGAATAGCCTGCTCTCTGCGCACCACTGTTTTAGATATTTCCTGTAAAAGAGAACGACTGAAGAAGCTCATGTTTCCAGCTTTAAGTTCATCTTTTAAATCAATTATTTCAACTTTTGGCAGCGGTGCCCCCTCACTGGGAGTAACCCGCTCAGAAAGTTGAAGTAAATGATAATCCCCTCTTTGAGCATGGTAATAAGTCTCCACATCCGGAGTAGCACTACCGAGTACAACCACTGCCCCGGTTAGTTCAGCCAGCTTTATTGCCACATCACGGGTGTGGTAACGTGGAGATGTATCACTCTGTTTATAATTCCATTCATGCTCTTCATCAATAATGATAATACCCAGATCAGACAATGGAGCAAAAATAGCGCTCCTGGGACCAATAACTACATCGAATTCTCCGTCTCTTATTCGCTGCCACTCATCAAATTGCTCGCCTAAAGTAAGTTTACTATGGAGAACAGCTACCTTATGTGGAAAACGAGATGCAAACCTCTCAATGGTCTGCGGAGTAAGAGCAATTTCCGGAACTAAAACAATACCCTGTTTCCCCTGCTTTATTGCTTCAGCTAGAGCCTGCAGATAAACTTCTGTTTTACCGCTTCCAGTAACTCCATGAAGTAAAAATATTTTTGACGAAGCTTGCCCCGTTTTTCTCTCCTGCAGACTGGATTGAATAGCCTGAAAGGCTGATCTCTGACTATCAGTGAGTTTTAGTGGCTCCGAGAAAAAAATCTTTTCATAGGAAATAGGTTCACGTTTTACTTCAATTTGCTGAATTTTAGCAAAACCTTTATTAACCAGAGCATCAGCTGTTGCCTTGCTGGAATTAATACTTTTCCTAGCCTCCATCCAAGAAACCGGACTGGGTTGCTGGACTAAATAATTAAGGAGGGTTGCCTGTTTATTAGCTCTTTTTTTTAATAACTTCTCTGTCTCTTGTTGAGCTTTATCAGTTTTTACTGCTAAACTTATGTATAGTTCATACTTGGGTTTTACCCTGATTGGTTCCAATTCATAACTTCGGTTGACTAATCCTTTTCCAACCAGCCGGGTAATAGCAGCTTGAGTCTTTTTTTTACCTAGTACTTTTTCCAGTTGGCTTAAATTAATCACACCCCGTTGTCCAATTAATTCAAGAACCTGTTTTTGTTCCTGAGAAAGAGAGGATAAATCGCATTGGGTAGTAATCTTTACTTCAGAGATAAAGGTAATGACCTTTCTTTCAAAACCAGGGGGTAACATTAGAGCTACAGCATTAAAAAGTGGTGATAAATAGTACTCGCTTATCCATTGCGCCAGTAATATCTGTATTCGGGATAGCAGCGGTCTTGACTCAATAACATCAATAATCTCTCTGGTTTTTTCTACCGAAGGGTATTGGCCGAGCTTTAAAACAATGCCTTGAAGAAGCTTGTTACCAAAAGGAACCCAAACTGCCTGCCCAATATTAACGTTTAACTCCGGGGGAATAAAATAACTAAATGTCTGCTGCTGAGCTATTGGAGAACTAACACTAACCTCAGCGTACCTCATCCTGCGCTCCAGAGGAATAACCTTTATCTAATCCCGGTCTCTATTTATTCTCCCTAGCTACCCGCTTCTCTTTAATACGAGATGCCTTGGCACTAAGACCACGCAGATAATAAAGTTTCGCCCGACGCACTTTTCCCCGCCGCACTACTTCAATTTTTTCTACCAGTGGCGACTGGAGTGGAAAAATACGTTCCACACCTACACCATAGGTAACACGCCTGACTGCAAAATTACCACCATCACCACCATGCCGCACTTTTATTACTATACCTTGAAATAATTGGATTCTTTCTCTTTCCCCTTCCATAATCTTGGTACTGACCTTTACCGTGTCACCGGGAAAAAGAGCCGGTATATCAGGATTTTGTTTAATATCAATTAGTGATGTTACACTCATTATTTTAATTACTCCCTGTATTAACTAAACAACCTCTTGTGGTTCATCCTATATATAATTAATAAGGCATTTCCACTATCTGATGTCTAAAACAAACTATACTCTAATTCAACTAATTTATCAAGAGAGACAGCGTAATTATATTATTACGCCAGGCTTTAGTTTCATTATTCGTTTTCATCATTATCCGAAAAAGGTGAAAGGAACTGCTTGGCTAATCGATCTACTAAATGTTTTTCTTCTAAAGTAAGATTAGCTTTATTCAACAGTTCCGGGCGACGCTCCAGAGTGCGAAGAATTGCCTGCTCACGACGCCATTGTGCAATCTTGGCATGGTTTCCTGAAAGTAAAATCTCAGGTACTGTCCATTCATTATAGACTGCCGGACGAGTATATTGGGGATATTCCAATAAACCGGCAACATGCGAATCATCCAGCGGTGAAGTTTCCGAACCGAGAACTCCAGGTATCAGCCGAACCACAGCATCTGCTACTATCATGGCCGCCAACTCACCGCCACTCAATACATAATCTCCAATGCTAATCTCATCATTAGCAATATTCTGACGGACTCGCTCATCAACCCCTTCATAACGACCACAGATAAGAACCATATGGCGATATTCAGATAATTCCAAGGCAACTTGTTGAGAAAAAAGACGGCCCTGAGGAGTAAGCAAAATGATTGGTAATTTAATATTTTCTTCAAATTGTACGTCGGATTTTATTGACTCTACTGCTTTAAAAATAGGTTCCGGCTTGAGTATCATACCAGCCCCACCACCATAGGAATAGTCATCAACAATATGATGCTTATCATTAGCATAATCTCTAATATTATGTATGGTGACTTCAATCAAATCTTGGTCAACAGCTCGCTTGAAAATACTGACATTAAATGGCCCCTGGAACATCTCGGGGAACAAAGTTAAAATATCAATTCGCATTGTCCTAATCATTCCGGGTGTCACTTATATGTTCGGTTACCTCACCCGTAATAATTTCTACTGCGTGCGGAATAGCTGGTAATATTATCTCAAGGCACTCCCGAACTGCTTTAGCACTACCAGGCAGATTAATAATAAGACATTTTCCTCTAACACCGGCTACCGCTCGGCTCAATATGGTCAATGGGGTGGTATCAAAGGCTTTAAACCTCATCGCCTCGGTAAAACCAGGCACCACCTTATCTATAATAGAAAGAGTAGCCTCCGGTGTAACGTCACGCAGGCTAAGCCCGGTACCCCCGGTAGTTAGAATTACATCTACTTTACCCTCATCTGCCCACTCAGCAAGCTTACTGGCTATGGCTGGTACTTCATCAGGAATAATCTCATATTTCACAATACTATTACCTTGCAAGGACAGCATATCCCTAATTACTTCACCACTTGTATCATGGCGTTTCCCTTGTGACCCTTTATCACTGATGGTCAATATACCTAGATTAAACATAGCACCTCTCCAATGTAATTCCTATTTTACCATATACAAAAATACAACAAAATAAGTAATTTTAAATATTTTTTA
>JAQTVP010000105.1 GCA_028707015.1 Dehalococcoidales bacterium
AGTTTCGGCCCTCTAGCGGGAGGTGTCATTGCTGATATTCTTGGATATAAAGCTGCCTTTTTTATTACCGGTGGGCTCCTCTTTTCAGGTGGTGTCATCGTACTCCTTTTCGTTAAGGAGAAATTTAAACGCCCTGACAGTGGACAAAGTGCCTCATTGAGCAGTTTGCTGCGTTTAGCCAAGTCCAGAGAGATATTCCCATTGTTACTAGCCCTGTGTGCTCTGCATGCCGGACCACAATTGATAACACCTATAATTTCTCTATTTATCAGAGAGCTAGACCCCAATGGTATGGCAGCAACTGCATCTGGATTAGCTTTCTGCCTTATGGGGGTAATAGCTGCTATCTCTGCCATAATTTCTGGCCGTTTAGGTGGACGCATCACTCTAAAAAAGATACTTGTCATTGCTTGCCTTGGGACTGGTTTGCTGTATCTACCTCCGATGTGGGCCCAAACAGTGACTCAGCTCATCATTTTTATAGCTCTGACAGGATTATTTAAAGGGGGACTGATGGCATCTTCAAATGCTCTCGTTGGTCTTTCAGTACCCCGCAGTCAACAGGGCATCGCCTATGGTTTAGCACAAAGTGCCAACGCATTGGGTAACGGGCTTGGCCCACTAATAGGCGGCAGCCTAACACCACTGATGGGACTCAGACCTGTCTTCGGTGTTGCCGGAGGACTTTTTATGTTAATAGGTTTAGCTGTGGCAAAGCTGTTAACAGGAGTAGCTTTAGAGAAACCGTCAGTTCAAAAGAAACCGGCGGAACCACGAGAAGTTAACCAATAAGAAACTAAAACGGCTAAGATTACTTCGAAAGACTCGCTCTAAACGATAAAAAAAAGAACAGGCAATGTTTTGTTAAAATATTTTTAGGATATCTTTTCTTTCAAAAATCTGTTCAACTAGAAGGAATATCTCCCTGTCTTGTTTTGTTTATACGCATAGGTTACCCCCGAACAAATTCGCTATATTATTCAATATACCTATAGCTAGTAACTCCAATTTAAAAAACGGTATTTAGGGGAGACAAGCCGCCCCATTAGCCGTAATTGATTTGATAAGAAAAGGCACTTATAATGTCTATCATAAGATGAAACCGGTATATTTTATGCACAATCCACAGAAAGAAGAATTGAAGGAGGGAAGTATGGCAACTGGTAAAGTAGTTATTCTAACGCGTGGTATGAATCCCGAGTTATTGGATGCATTTATGGCAGAGAAACCTGCTGGATGGCAGGTTTCTCTGGTGAATCCGGATAATGATGACCAAAAGGTAGCCAAAGAGCTAGAAGATGCTCAATATCTGCTACCAATGTATGGACCTGTCATGCCAAAAATCCTTCAGATGGCAAAGCAGTTAAAACTCATTCAGACCTGGGGGCAGGGTACAGATCACCTGCCCGTAAATTGGGCTTTGAGAAAAGGAATCGCTGTTGCCAATTCTGGTGGAGCCAATGCCATAGCCGTTGCAGAGCATACCGTGCTTCTGATACTGGCATGTCTACGAAAATTTATACTATTCAACCAGTCCACTCGTGATGGTAAATTTCGACCGTATATTGGCAGGGATAGCTTAAATCAGCTTTACGACAAAACTGTAGGGATTGTAGGTTTTGGGAGCATAGGAAGATGGGTAGCCAAGCTGTGCTACGGCTTTGGTGCTAACATAATCTATTCTAAGAGGACATTTGTTCCTTACGTTCTGAGAGCAGACTTTAAAGCTCGCCCGGTGAGTCTGGACGAACTATTATCCATATCGGATATTGTCACACTACATATCCCAGCGCTGGCGAGTAACAGAGAACTGATAGGCTGGAATCAGCTCATCAAAATGAAGCCCTCGGCTTATATAATAAATACGAGTCGAGGTACCATTATAGATGAAGTTGCTCTACTCCGTGCTCTTAATGAGAAGAAGATTGCCGGTGCAGGCCTCGATGTCTGGAACCCAGAACCGCCCGACCCAAAAAATCCGCTTCTTCAAATGCCCAATGTAGTAGCTACACCGCATTACGCAGGATCTGCCATCGAGAACCGGAAATGGGCTTATGAGGCTATATGGAGGAATATACTACTGGTTTCAGAGGGTAAAGAACCACTAAACAGCATACATGAATTCTAATTAATGAATGCTTTCAGGTTAACTTGTTGGTGGTGAGTTTAGCTATAGTAGCTATATAAGACTTTTTGTTATATAACGGTTATATAACAATTCCTTTTTCAGATTGACAGATATAGTGTTGCGATAAATAATCTGGTGAATTTTTTTACTAATACTTTTATTTTCTGTGAGATATGATTATTTTATTATTATATTATTTAAAAACTATTTGTGGTATAATAAAATAAGGTTATAAGTACTGGTTATCATGTAGTGAGTTAAACATTACAGTTTCCCTCAAAGATTGGGTGACCAAAGACTCTAACCAAATAAATAAAAGAGGAGGTCATCCTGTGAGTTTTGAGGATAAGTCTATCCAATGTTCTGATTGTGGACGAGAGTTCACTCATAGCGTTGAAGATCAAGAGTATTACCAATCTAAAGGTTATACTAATGAACCCAGGCGCTGTCCCGACTGTCGTCAGTCAAGAAAAGCAGAACGTAACGGACGCAGCAGCAATAGATCGAGCAATAGTGGCTTCGGTTATAGTGCCAAGCGTCAAATGTACCCTGCGGTTTGTGCCCAGTGCGGTAAGGAAACCGAAATACCGTTTCAACCCCGCGAAGACAGACCAGTTTATTGTAGCGATTGCTACCGCAAAATAAAACCAAATAGATAACACCGATTTAGTCTAAAGAAAAGCCTAGACAGGGATATCCCTGTCTAGGCTTTTCATTTCTTTTCTTTCCCCTGATGCGTCTTCTTCGAGGTGAATTTTAGTTTGGAATTCACCTTTGGATTTAGAGTCAAACGATATACTAGAATTAGTGTTAAACAATATATTTTCGCCTCAGGAAATCCATCAATCGGAGGCTATTTTTTCTGATTTTCACGAGTGCCAATCTGGAGCGAAAACCCTTACTTGAATCATTGAACTACTGGAATCATCTATAAATAAATGTGATATGATACTACTATGATATATATAATGAAGCAAGGTTAATTATTGGAAACTGTAAATGAAAGTCACCAGTAAACAATATCGAAAACATATCATACAAGAGTCACTGGCTCAAGATCAATACTACCCGCCAAAAACATAAGGAGAGTGCTTACTTTAAAATAGCTAAGCCACCTTATTTCATTATAGATACGCTAAAATCCAAACCTGAATGTAAAGTTATTCTAAAAAAAGGAGAGGAAATTTTATGAGCGAACAAATATCTAAACAAAAAGATACTATTTTGGAGCCCTCAAGTTTTTGCCAAATAGGAGTTGTGGTCAAGAATATTGATGAAACCATAAATTATTATAAAGAAGCATTCGGTTTTGGCCCTTTTGAGGTACGGCAGGCGGATTATCCAGATGCCACTTACTATGGTGAGATTGCTGGCTACAGAGGCAAACGAGCTTTTTTTTACTTAGGTCCTATCCAAATTGAACTCATTGAGCTTGTTGATGGAAAAACTATTCATGAAACTTTCCTTAAGGAAAAGGGAGAAGGAATCCATCATATTGGTTTTACTGTAAATAATTTAAAGAAAAGCATGGAGAATGCAGAGAAGGTAGGATTAAAAATTACTCAAAGTTTTACTCGCCCCAGTGGAAGTGGCTTTGCCTATTTGGATACTGACAAAACTGGTGGAATTGTCTTTGAGCTGATCCAGAAACCGATCAAGGAAACCTGATAATACCAAAGTTAATTGTGAATGGTAAAATACTGATAGAACAGTTTCACACCAAGGCAACCTTTCATTTAGGATATATTAATTACTGATGGCCAAGTCGTTAAAGAGTTTGGATTACTATCTATTATGGTCAAATATCTGCCAATTATATCAATAAGATATCCATGTATAATTTCATATACAGGACAATTATAGAAAAACTGATCCAAATCTCCATTATTAGTCATACCATCTTTCTCTTCATTACAATATCTATATATCTATTAAAAAACCTCGTCATTAGCCCCAGAAAGTTTAGTAAATCCAATACTATAGACATTCGATAAGGTTCTCATGTTACAATTAATCCTTATTATTAAGCGTTTTAAGGTTATAATTTGAAAAAATTAATATTATTTACACTCTTCACTCCAGCAGTTCTATTATTGTTCGGTTTTATCGGTTGGATCTTGAGCAGCCACGGAGCGATTGGTTTATTTAGATTTTCAATCTTTCTCTATATTCTTATTTTTATTTGTGTTTTCGGGATAACTCTTATTGGCCTTTTTCTATGGTATTGGCGATTCAACCGAAGCAATAAGGGGACAGGAGGAAATCGGTTATATATTTTTCTCTTTTCTGCATCACTAATATGCATCGCTTTATTTTCTTTCGGTTTTTCCCAGTTTTTAGATTTCTCCCATGCGGAAAATATTAAACCTATTCCTCAACTAAGCTTGCCTCATTTAGACAAAGATAATCTCCATTTCGCAGTAGGCAGTGATGCTCATTTTGGTACAGAAACAAGCAATACCACCCAAACTCTTGCCATGCTGGATCAAATAAGCAATCCTGCTAACAAATATGACGCTTTCTTCTTTCTTGGGGATCTAGTAGAATATGGATTCAAAAATAACCAATGGAGCGAAGCCTCACAAGCTTTCACTCCTGTTGCGGCACATGTTCCGATTCGTTTTGCCCCTGGCAACCATGATACTCTTTTCGGTGGGATAAGTCGTTATCTGAATTATTGCGGTCAAGGTACGGCTGAATCACAAAACAACTCAGATTTATGGTATCGTGTCGATATCGGCAACGTGCATTTCCTGGTATTAGACCTTGAGTGGAGTACTGAAACCTACACAAAAGACCAGGCTGACTGGTTAGAAACTCAACTTAAAGACATCCCTGAAGAAGACTGGAAAATCATCATGAGCCATGGTTTTTATTATTCTTCCGGTACCACTTTGCATGGTTGGGATTGGTTTGATAATCCTGAGACTATTACCGGGTTAACTCCGCTCTTTGAAAAATATGGTGTGGATATTGTATTTTCTGGGCATAACCATTATCTGGAATTTCTGCAACACTCGGGTGTAAGCTATGTAGTCTGCGGGGGTTTTGGCGGCAAGCTTGACCCGATCGCTACTTATCTATCACCAAGCAGTATCTGGCACCAGGCTGGTCACTACGGTTTTACAGAAGTTAATCTTATTGGCAATCAAATAATTTTAAATTTTCGTGATCCTGATTATGCTATTTTAAAAAGTATTACTATAATAAAGCCCTAACAGATATGTATGAGTATATTAATATCGTATTATGTTAATTTACCCTCAGAGACCAAATAAACTACTTAAACTCATTTTATTCCCTCCCATCTATTATCCAGATAAGTAACAGGTAAAAAACAACATGCTTTATTGGTGCAGATTACGCCTTGTTTATTTAATAAGATTATCTGGGCTATAATTATATTACGATAATAACTGCTAACACATAAAAAAACGGAGGTTATTCTAAATGGCTAAGATAGCTATCGGAGCGCAGACACTTCTTTACCCACTACCCACTTTTCTGGTTGGAGCTAACGTTGATAAAAAGCCAAACTTTTCCGCATATGCTTGGTGTGGCATCGTAAACAGCCGCCCACCGGCTCTTGCTGTTTCTTTCCAGCACCAACGTCATACCCTGAAAGGAGTTAAACAA
>JAQTVP010000106.1 GCA_028707015.1 Dehalococcoidales bacterium
GCCTGTTTAGTCCACGGAATAGATGATGGGGCAGGAACGGGAGGATTCGGTGGAGTTTTTGGTTCTAAAAACCTTAAGGCAATAAGCGTTATTGGAACTGGAAGCGTAGAAGTTGCTCATCCTAAGGAACTGCTGGAAGTGTGGAAATGGGCTACAGAATTGAAAGCTGGTAAAGCCCTCAGATCCCGTCCGGCAGCAGCAGCTGGTTCGCCTTTGGCTGGTGGTGAAAGTCTTAAAAGACCTGTAACATGTTTTGCCTGTACTGCGCCGTCATGTCAATCGAAAGCAAATAGTAGCGAAGAGGAAATGGCGGGTAGTATTGGCCAGTGTGTAGAAAGAGTGTTTTATGTATCACAAGATACAGCACGGCATGGGAAAACTACCCATGCTGAACGTGTGGCTACTCAACTTGTGCATGACTATAGTATCAATGCTAACCAAGCTCTTGATATGCTCGTCTGGCTTGAATCACTGCATAATAGGGGGTTACTAGGAAAGGGCAAGCAGATAGATACAGACTTAGACTTTGATAAATTAGGGACAGAAGAATTTGTCAGAGAATATCTGAGAAAACTTGCTTATAGAGAGGGGATAGGAGATATTTTAGCTGAAGGCTGGGTTAATGCTGCGGCTAAATGGGGAGTTTTGGAAGAAGATCTCCAAAGTGGTGAGATATCTGCAATATACTGGGGAGTGGGTCACCAGCATTGGAGTAATAACATAGTGTGGGCTTATCTATCCCTGTTCGGTGCGAGGGATTGCAATGCACATGACACAACCTATGGTCTTACCCTTGAAGAAACTGCAGAGAGATATGCGGAACTGGCTCCGCCCTGGCACGATCCACTCATGCTTAACCAGAGCAGGGACGGTGTTTATTCCTTATCTATGGCTAGATGGGTAGCATGGGATAGCCGTTTTACCAGTGTGAAAGGTACTTTCCCATTCTGTGATTATTTTCAGCCTGATGTATTTAATGAACAAACTGCCGATGGTAAAGGTATTAGTCCCGAAATGGAAGAACGGTTTTACACTGCGGTTACAGGAGAAAAACTTTCTTGGGAGGAAACTCTGGAAATAGGTAGAAAGATTTGGAACCTAAATAGAGCGATTTTAGTATTACACGGCAGGCATCGGGATGAAGAATACTTTCCCCCATACCCGCCATATACTAGCTATGTATATAGCGAAGGAGCTCCCACTCTCCAGAGCGGTGGTTATACTTTCCGTGAAGAAATAGACAGAATTATGCGTAAAAGCTTTGAATTTAAGCCATTGGAAGTAATGCAATATGGAATATGCGAAGATGGTAAGTGGAGTTATGCCACTGAATGTTTTCCATTAGACAAAGATAAGATGGATGAATTCAAGACAAAATACTATAACTTGGAAGGTTGGGATGCCGAGAAGGGGTGGCCAACAAAAAACACATTGGAAAATTGTGGGCTTGGATATGTGGCTAATACCCTTGAAAAACAGGGCGTACAACTTATACCTTAAAAAGTAAAAGTTGCTGCCATTTTAATAAAGCAAAAGCACAGGGGAATTTAGTGTCTATAGCTTTTATTAGACAATTAAACTAAACTCCCCTGTGCTTTTGCCCTATTTTCTACCAGCTGTAATAGTGTTGATAGCTAATATGCCGTGTCATTACCTGAGCCGTTTTTTACTAATATATATGGGTTTATATGGTAAGGAAATATCTGGTAAAAAAAGAGGAACTTACAAAACCAGTGGTAAAAGCAGAAGCCTCCCATTCCATTAAGCACTAAAAATTGGAGTTTCCCAATTCATGTTGCATTCCCACATCGTTAATAAGTTCTTTAAGAAGAGATCTAAGTTTTTCTTCGGAGAGATTTTTTGTTGTAATCACGAGATGTTTGCCGTCATATTCAGACCAATTGTCAGCCAGAATCTTAATACCAAGCTCGTCGGCATGCTCATAATAATAGGTTCCGGGGAAAGGAGTTGTAAATGCTAGCAGAACTAAAGTAACCTTCATATCTATCAGTTCTTTCATGAGCTGCTTTTGCTCGCGAATTGTCTCCTCTGTGTCTTCAGGATTAGGAAACATAAAGGAGCAAGTAACTTCAATCCCGGCATTAAGAGCAGTACTTACCGCATATTTAACTTGTTCTAGTGTTATCTTCTTACCGATAGAATCTAAAATCTTTTGTGAGCCGGCTTCGATACCAAATTGGATACCATAACAGCCGGAATCATGCATTTCCTCTAGAAGTTTCTTGTCTACCAGGTCAACTCTGGTGGAACACATCCAACGTAGTTGGGGTAAATCCTTGGTATTTTTTAAAAGACCACAGAGTTTGATTACATACTCTCTATCTAAAGTAAAGGTGTCATCAGAAAAACTAATCTCTTGAGCTTGCTGATGCTCAAGAATATAAATTATTTCTGCTAATACTTTCTCTGGTTTTCTAAATCTACGGTGTCCCTTCCAAATATTATTAACAGCACAGAAATGGCATGCATATGGACAACCGCCTCTGGATATCAAGACAGTCCCCGGAGAATAATAAAAGGGCAACGGGAATAATCCCCTGGCCGGGAAGGGTAATTCATCAGGGTTTTCTATAAATGGTCGTTCCGGATTAATTTTGATTACTCCATTCTCACTATAGGTTATCCCCTTTATTTCGGCAAGACTGCCTTTATTTTGTATTAGACAGTCTGCCAGTTCAAGCATTGTATATTCCCCCTCACCCCTTACCACTATGTCAATATTCTTCTCATTAGCTACATCTTGATACATTACTGTAGCATGTGGGCCTCCTATGACTACTATTATCTTTGGATTCACTTGTTTGGCAATTTCAGCATATTTTAAACCACTCATATAGGTCTCAGTATTTACCGAAATCCCTAAAATACGAGGTGTATTTCTCTCTAAAAACCTCTTTAACCGTAAGGGATTAGCCCCACTAATATTAAAATCTACAACTGATATAGTGTACCCAGCTTCATTAAGGACAGAAGCAATGTATGCGAGACCTAACGGAGGGCTTAAACTGGCATGTCGGCTAATATTTTTTACCGGTGCATTTGCTAATAATATATCAATAATGTTATTTCCTTTCTGACCATTATGTTGGTCAAGGAATTTGCCGTCTTAGTTATTGATAAAGCTTAATTATGCCCTGCAATTTATCTTGGCCGCATAGATAGTCCTTATGAAATTCCTCGTGATATTGTCGGGTAAACTGTGCAGGCGATATGTAGTATATATCTACTTTAAAATTTTCACAATAGCTTGAGTGGCTTGCTTACATACTAAGATGGATTGTTTCATTTGGTTAGGGAATATTAGTTTGTATGCATATTAACTTTTTGCGTTAGCTTGTTGTGTTCCTTCTGTTAGTTTTTTATTAGCTAAATAATGTGAAATCATTACTTGACAAATTAGAGAGAATATATATAGAATATATAAATACTATAATTAAATACTGATTATTAGCTAAGAGGCTTATGTTATGGCAGGTTCGGAGAATAAAAAAGTAGTACGAAACAAAGAGCGGATCATAAGGGCGGCACTGGAGCTTTTCCGAGTACACGGGATAAAAAAGGTAGCAATAAGTGATGTCGCTCAAAAAGCTGGAATCTCTTCGGCTACCATTTACAACCACTTCGGCAGTAAGGAGAATATGGTGTATGCTACTGTAAGGTATTTCCTTACCAGTAAGTTGACGGACTTTCGTAAAGTCATGGAAGGGAACCTTACTTTCCTGGAAAAACTGGAACAAATCCTTATGTATAAGGAAGAGATATTCGGTCAGTACCAGGGAGAGTTATTGCAGGAGATAATATCTGATAACTCTGAAATACAGCAGTTTATTGACTCGGTTTACCTTGTGGAAGCCACGCAGATATTAAATGAATTCTATGAAGAAGGTAAAAAACAGGGATATATCAATCCGGAGCTGTCTATCAAAACTATAATGCTTTATTCCGAGATTATACGTAAGGGTATAGCAGGACGATCTATTTTGTCTGAAGACCCCGAGCGTAACCGTAACCTGATGCATGATCTAATGCCTCTTTTTATCTATGGTATAGTGGGAAATCCCGGAAAACAGTATCTATAAAAAAGTTAGGAAAAGAAGGTAGTCACATGGAAAATCAGTCCGTTATCCAGACCAAGGGGCTTACCAAGCACTACGGAAACGTTCGTGCCGTAATGGATTTGAACCTTGATATCAAAGCCGGCGAAATATTTGGATTCCTCGGTCCGAATGGAGCTGGCAAAACAACCACCATCCGAACCTTGCTCGATGAGATCAGACCGACATCAGGGCAAGCTATGATTCTTGGATTAGATACCCACAAAAAGGTTGTGGAGATTCGTAAGCATATTGGATATCTGCCTGGTGACCTTACAATGTATCCTAACCTTACCGGGAAGGATACAATAACCTATTTCGCTAATCTGCGAGGTGGTGTGGACTGGTTATATGTTGACTGCCTAGCCGAACGACTTGATGCTGATTTATCTAAGAAAGTAGGTGATTTATCATCGGGCAATCGCCAGAAGATAGGGCTGATCCAAGCTTTTATGAATCTGCCGGAGGTGCTAATCTTGGATGAGCCCAGTTCCGGTCTCGACCCGCTGGTACAGCGGGAATTACAGGAAATGATGCGCGAAGTGGCCGATGAGGGGCATACCGTTTTTCTCTCTAGCCATACATTATCTGAGGTGCAGCGCGTTGCTGACCGTGTCGGTATCATCCGCCATGGAAAACTTATCGTTGTTGAAAGTATCTCCGATCTCAGGTCAAAAGCAGTTCGCCAAATAGAGCTTGATTTTAGTACTCCAGTAGAGGCCGGCGTGTTTGAGGCTGTTCCGGGAGTGCGCGATGTTTCGGTAGAAAATCATCGGGTTGTCTTCTCATATGACGGAAAGATGGACGTTCTGTTAAGGGTAGTGATGGATCGATATGATGTGATAGATATCCATACCCAAGAAGCTGACCTCGAAGAAATATTCCTTACGTATTACCGCGATGAGGAGGTGGCCTTATGATGCTGGCTAACATTTTTACTAAGGACATTCGTGATCACTGGCGCGGGATAGCGATTGGCGTCGGAAGTCTGGTTTTAATGCTTCTCTTCGCAATGGCCATGTATCGTAATATGGACCTTGGTATCTACAGTAATATGCCTGAGGCGCTTCGTGCAGTAGCAGGTATTCCGGTTAATGCGGATGCAGGTAGTTTGGGTATCAGTGTGCTGTTTAGTGCTTATGGTGCATGGGTGCTGGTAGGGCTGACGATTGCTGCGGGTTCAGCATTCATTGCCGGCGAGGAGAGTAATGGAACCATAGGACTCCTTCTTGCTAATCCGAAAAGTCGCATCAACATGCTCGTATCAAAAGCTGCTTCTATGGTATTACTCATGGGCTTGGCAGTCGTGTTTATCTGGGGCTCCACGTATCTCGTGGCGGGAATCCTTGGTGTGGAGATCACTGGAATGGCCGTGGGGGCACTCGCACTTCATCTGTTTGCCAATGCCCTTTTCTATGGTTTCCTGGCAATGGCAATAGGTGCATGGACTGGGAATAGAGGAACTGCCGTAGGGATAACTATCGGATTGATGTTTATTTCCATTTTTGCTGTCGGTCTTCTGCCTCTCATTGAGGGATGGGAGAATGTGGTCAAGGTGTTTCCTTGGTATTACTTCAATGGAAGTGAGCCGCTTCTCCATGGAATAAACTGGGGTCATATTGGTGTACTGTTTGCGGGT
>JAQTVP010000107.1 GCA_028707015.1 Dehalococcoidales bacterium
GTCCACCCAACCAGAGTTTGCATTATATCTCCGGCATCAAGAATCTTTACACCAATATATTTTGACTTTTTCTCTTCACCGGCACAAAGCAAATTATAGAATGGTTCCGCTATCAACGCATTAATATTTGTTAAGTTATTTTTAATTGAGGCATCTTTTCTGAGATATCTCTGATTATCAACCAAGATTACAGCATCAGCTACTGAGCTGGCAGATTTTAAACAGAGGGCAGAATTATAGATGGTTCTTGCTTCTGTTTCCTCTTCATGCTGAAATGGAAGAGCAATAAGATTATATATCGGTTTATCCACATATCTTTCTTTCAAGTGCTTTGTCATTATTGCGATTGATCCCGAGCCAGTACCCCCAGCAGAACTGGAAATAAGCAAGAACGCATCTGATTCAAAGAAATGACGACTTGTTCTGATAGCGTCAATTACCTTATCACCATCTTCTTTAGCTACTTCGGCACCGAGTTCATTTACTTTACCGACACCATGGCCACCGGTTTTTCGTCCACCTATTAGAATTCTATGCTGATAATCAGATTTTATCTGGGTTAACCCACTTAAGTCAGCAGCATCGGTATTAACGGCAAAGGCGCCGGTTACTATCTCCATACCACGTTGGCTACGAGCCCTTTTGTTCAGTCGAGCAAACTCATCAGCAATTCTTCCACCGCATTGACCAAAACCTATAACCAATAATTTCATTTTCCACCTCAATAATTATTGAACAATTGTCCTATTCTAAACACAGTTACACCAAAGCGTCAACCCCATAAGAGAGAGACGGTTTATTAATTATATCTTCCGAGTATTTCCTTGAAGACTAAAGAATACTTTTTATGATACCTATGTAACCAACGAAAAGAATATTCCTCACAAATCTATATCCCTTTATCAGCTATATGAGCAGTAAGGTCAGCCAAACGGCAGCTATAACCCCACTCGTTATCATACCAGGCAAGCACCTTCACCATATTATCCCCGATAATCATAGTGTTTGCCGCATCAACAATAGAACTGGCCGGATTTCCTTTGAAATCTATACTGACTAAGGGCTCCTGGCAAAACTCGAGTATTCCATTTAGCGGTCCTTCAGCAGCATCCTGAAACGCCTTATTGACCTGTTCTACAGTAACTCTTTTACCTAATTCAGCGACCAGATCAACAACTGAGACTGTGAAAACCGGCACCCTGATAGCTATTCCATCCAGTTTACCTTTCAGTTCGGGGATCACCTGAGTTACCGCTCTGGCAGCACCAGTAGTAGTCGGAATCATGCTGACAGCTGCTGCACGGGCACGGCGCAGATCACTATGAGCTTTATCTAATAATTGCTGGTCATTAGTATAAGCATGAATAGTTGTCATAAAACCTTTATTTATTCCAAAATTTTCCTGCAATACTTTAGCTACAGGAGCAATGCAATTAGTAGTACAAGAAGCATTAGATATAATATTATGCTTACTTTTATCATACTTTTCCCCATTAACGCCAAGAACTATAGTCACATCTTCATTGCGTCCCGGAGCTGAAATGAGTACTTTCTTAACACTGCCCTGCATATGAGCCGCCGCTTTACTGGCATCTCTGAAAAGTCCAGTTGACTCGATTACGATATCAGCCCCACAATCTTTCCATGGTATATCACCCGGGTCATTTTCTGAAAATACTTTTATCTCTCTGCCATCAACAATTATTGAATCACCACTAACTTCTACTTTCCCTGGATAAGGACCATAAGTACTATCCCATTTCAACAAATGCCCATAAGTTTCTGCATCCCGACGGCCATTAATAGCCACTATCTCTAGTTTATCATGGTAGTGCCGGTCAATTGCCTTAAAGGTTAATCTCCCAGTACGCCCAAAACCGTTAATTCCAATTTTAATCGCCATTTTTACCTCCCAATTCTTTTTTTAAGCCAGAACCTGTTGATTATATTTTGAACCTTTACGGTTACGTTCCAGCATATCTAAAAATGCCTCAATTCGGGTTTTTAGGTGTTGGGTTAAATAAAAATCATTATTTCCTTCCAATGTTAAAATAGGCAGTTTCAGAGCATCCCGGAATATAATATCACCAATAGTCCGGTGGCAAAAAGCCTGCACATAATGAATCACACCATCAACCTGGCGTTTTTTTATTTCTGCAGCAATATCCTTTACTCGCCAGCATATAGAATAAGGATAAGTAAAATTAGAATATTGTTCTGCCAGGGAATCACCAGATTGAGACATAGCAAACTGATGCTGTATTTCATTGAATACTACTCTGGCGCCGTTACTCTCAATATACCTGTAAAGATCTTGTGCGTAAACAGAAGGAACCCCAATATAGGCTATCCGGAGAGTTTCCGGCGGATAAGGCTGACGCTGTTGACAGGTAACTATTAATTCCTGTAATTGCTGATGGTATTCCCGATAGTCCTGATTAAAATCCGAGGTTGAAACCAGCCACAGATGGTTCTCAAAACCGCTGACTAACCCATCTTTCCAAGTAAGCTGATCAAGTTTCACAACCAGATCACGACAAGATTTGAGTTTTCCCCTCACTACGTTGGCAGTTTCCAGAGTGGTATCTAGAGTCGTCGCCAGTGTCTCCAGAGTCTGCTGCATTAGTTTAGGTAATGGCTGGTCAGGATAGGCAAAGGGAACAACTTCAAGCCCTTTGAGCTTGAGGACTTCCATGAGCATATTAGTATTGGAACAATCGCCATTGGTAACACACACAACAGTATCAATTCCATAATCCATACATACTCCGTAGATACCCTTAATCCAGCTGCAGCAATTCAGAGGAAAACCTGCTTTTTCAGCAATATCGACCAGTCTTTCGGGATTGGGATCAGTAATAAAGACATTATTTAGGTCAATCGGCTGATAGCCAGCGGCAATTAGTATCTCCAACGGAACAGTAGTGGTAATGCCAATCTTAGTCATTAGCTTATTTTTTTAAGTTATAGAAAGCACCCATACCGGCATATTTGGCGCTTTCCCCCAATTCCTCCTCAATTTTAAGAAGACGGTTATATTTGGCAGTACGCTCTGCTCGGCACGGAGCACCAGATTTAATCTGACCCATATTTAAGCCTACCGCCAAGTCAGCAATAGTCGTATCATCAGTTTCACCCGAGCGGTGACTTACTACCGCTGTCCAGGCAGCTTCTTGCGCCATTTTTATTGCAGCAATCGTCTCGGTCAGCGTACCAATCTGGTTCAGTTTGATAAGTATAGAATTAGATGCTTGCAGACTGATACCTTTACTCAGCCGCTCCACATTGGTAACATAGAGGTCATCACCGACAAGCTGAACCTTATTTCCTAACTTTTTCGTCAGCAGCTGCCAGCCATCCCAATCGTCTTCTGCCATTCCATCTTCAATACTGATGATAGGATAATCAGTTACCCATTTAACGTAGTAATCAACCATTTCTTCGCTGGTAAGAGTCACACCTTCCCTGGCGAGTACATATTTACCATTTTCATATAACTCACTGGATGCCGGATCCAATGCAATATAGCAATCTTTACCCGATTTGTAACCGGCTTTTTCAATAGCGGCCAGAATTAACTCTACTGCTTCATGGTTTGATGACAACGAAGGAGCAAATCCGCCTTCATCACCAACATTGGTATCAAATTTTTTATCCTTTAGTACCATTTTCAGGCTTTGATAAACCTCGGTACCTATTTGCAGAGCATGTCTAAAGCTGCTGGCTCCCACCGGCATCACCATAAACTCCTGAAGGTCGGTTGAATTAGCAGCATGCTTCCCGCCATTTAGGATATTAAACATCGGTACGGGCAGCATACAACTGGCAACCCCTCCCAGATAACGGTAAAGAGGTATATCAAGCATATTTGCCACAGCGTGAGCTATAGCCATCGAAGTACCGATAGTAGCATTTGCTCCGAGACGTGATTTATTAGCAGTTCCATCAAGTTCTATTAACCTGCGGTCAATAGATGTCTGGTCCATAGCCGGCATTCTAATGATGGCATCTGCAATATCTTCATTAACATTTTTAACTGCTTTCAGTACACCTTTCCCGTTAAACCTGGAACCATCCCCATCACGCAGTTCAACCGCTTCATATTTGCCGGTACTGGCACCGGAAGGGACAGATGCACAACCAATAGTACCATCAAACAGCTCTACCTCAACCTCCAATGTTGGGTTGCCTCTGGAATCAAGAATTTCTCTAGCTCTAACATCATCGATAGTTGACATTTTCACCTCTACAATCTGCAATTCGTTTACTATTATGCTCTTGCCAAATCAAGAGCTTTCGTTACTGCCTCTGGAGGATTTTTCGCCAGAATAATTGAACTATCTGGCTTACCATTTCGGGATAATGACCATGTTTTTAAACCAATAACGGGGATATTACTGCTCAAGGCATAGCTTATTTCAGAAAGAGTGCCATATCTGCCGCCAACAGCAATTACTGCCTGGGCTGATTTAACTACAGCGATATTTCTGACATAACCCAATCCGGTAGCAATAGGAATCTGGACGTATGGATTAGCCGCTTGACGATTATCTCCCGGCAGAATACCGATAGTCAATCCACCCTGTGCTTGAGCACCCTTACAGGCAGCTTCCATAACCCCACCAAGACCACCACAAATCAAAATAGCATGCCTCAGCGCTAATTCACGGCCAACTTCTTCCGCCATTTGAATTTCCTGCACTGAAGGGGATCCGCCACCAATAACAGCAATAAACTTATTATTACTCATTATGCCTTTTACCTAATTCCACCACTATAAGAGATTATAGCACCCAAGACTGAATCTACGCAAAAATTAATTGTACTTGTTCATAGCAGTAGTCAACCCTTCGGTTAGCAGATAGATAATGGCTTCACTTATTCTGGAGATAACCTCCGTGACGATTTGCTTTTCATCAAAGGTAAAATCACTGAGTACGTAATGTATAATTTCATCTTCATCAAAGACAGTTAGACTGTTATTATTATCGGGTCTGCCAATACCAACACGAATACGGGTAAAATTACGACTGTCCAGTGCATTAATAATTGAATCAGCGCCCTTATGCCCACCGGAGCTGCTACCCGACCGAATACGAATTTTACCCAAAGGAAGGTCAAGCTCATCATGAATGACAATAAGATCATCAAGGTTAATATCAAACTTATTTACCAGCAAGCCGACTGATTCCCCACTCCTGTTCATATATGTCTGCGGCCTGGCTAATATTACCTCGCTGCCGGCTATCATACCGGAGCCGGTTCTTGCTTTACACTGCTTTTTATCAAAGCGGATATTTTGCATCTTGGCAAAATAATTAAGGCAGGCAAAGCCTGCATTATGGCGGGTACTAGCATACTCCCGTCCCGGATTACCCAGTCCAACAATTAATTTCATTTATTTTGTATCGGCTCCAATAAACGAAGGAATTCTAACTCGTTAAGTTGTGTAATACCCAAAGACTCAGCACGAGCAAGCTTGGAACCGGGGTCAATACCCACTACCACGTAAGTAGTTTTTCTGGTAACATTACTAGTAGCTTTGCCACCCAGTTCCCTTATCTTAGATTCAGCTTCCTGCCTGGTAAAACCTTCCAGCCTGCCGGTTACAACGAATTCTTGACCGACCAAGTGTAATTTTTCAGAATTAGCTGGTTTTTCCTCTGATATAACGTCGGCTTTGTCCAATCTGGCAATAATATCAAGATTCTCTTGTTGCTTAAAGAAAGCAGTAATACTATCCGCCAG
>JAQTVP010000108.1 GCA_028707015.1 Dehalococcoidales bacterium
AAGGCATGATATTAAATCAGCTCTCAGCCTTCTGGTTTGAAAAAACTAACAGTATGATATCCAACCATTTAATTGAAATTGTTAATGATGTTCATTGCCTTGATAAATATCTTCCCGCAGAAAATCGCTTTACATATCCCCCATATCTAGCGGGACGCTCCATGATTGTTAAGACTGCTAAAACTCTTCCGGTCGAATGCGTGGTGCGCGGTTATCTTTCCGGGTCCGCCTGGTCAGAATACCAAAATAATGGCACTGTTGCTGGTATATCCTTACCCAAAGGCTTACAGGAAAGCGAAGAGTTACCTCAACCCTTATTCACCCCAACCACTAAAGCAGAAACAGGACATGACCTACCATTATCTATAAACGATATGGAAATACTAATAGGTAAAGCCCTCACCAGAGAAATAACAGAAATAAGCCTGGCTATTTATAGCCACTCGAGAGAATACGCCAAGACAAAAAATATTATAATCGCTGATACCAAAATGGAGTTCGGCTTAGATAATAATAAGCTTATTCTCATTGACGAATTATTAACCCCGGACTCATCGCGTTTTTGGAATGCTGAACAATATAAGGTTGGACAATCTCAGCCTAGCTATGATAAGCAATTAGTTCGTGATTGGCTTGTTAAAGCAGGATGGGATAAAACCCCACCACCACCACCTCTCTCGCCAGAAGTAATTAAAGCTACCAGTAATATTTACCGAGAAGCTTACGAAAAACTAACTAGCAGAAAATTAAAGTAACTCTTTAGTACTTGGTAACTCACCGCTAATCCGCTTATCAATTCTGGTAGCTGCATCCAAAGCTCTACCAAGAGCCTTAAAAAGTGCCTCTGCCCGATGGTGGTCATTAACACCATAGACAATATTAGCATGCAGATTAATCTTGGCCTCAGCAGCAAATGTTTCCAGAAAATGGCGGATAAGGTCTGTGGAAAATCCAGACATATCATTATCATTAAAATCTAATTCTAATACCGAATATCCCCGCCCACTAATATCCACCGCTACCGATGCTAATGCATCATCCATCGGCACAGTAGCATCAGCCATTCTAACAAGTCCCCGCTTCTCACCCAAGGCTTCAACCAGAACTTTTCCTAGACATATACCGACATCTTCCGCCAAGTGATGCTGGTCATCCCCGCTGGCTGCTAACTTTATGTCAAATATTCCATGTCGAGCCACTTGATCCAACAAGTGGTCAAATAAAGGTATTCCTGTATTTATTTCGCTATTACCTCTGCCATCAATATTAAGTTCCAGATTAATATTTGTTTCTTTAGTTTCTCGTTTAACACTAGCCAGCCTGTTCACTTATTTATCCTCCTATTTCGTGGAGTACTTTTATTAAGGCATCAGTATGTTCTGGTTTACCTACACTGAAACGGATATATTTCTTTAAAACCGGTTCATCAAAATAACGAACCAATATTCCCCTATTCTGTAATTTTTGCTTAAGCTCTTTGGCATTACCTTTCACAACCAGGCAAAGAATAAAATTTGCCTGTGATGGTAATGGTTCTAACCATTCCAGTTTTTCCAACTCTGCAAACAGTCTCTCTCTTTCGGAAATTATTACTTTTACCCGATTCATCAAATAATCAATGTCTTTTAATGATTCCTGAGCAGCAATCAATGCCGCCAGATTAACATTATAAGGTATTTTTATTCTCAGTAAATAATCGGCAATGACCGGCGGAAAAAGACCATAACCAACTCTTAAACCAGCTAATCCCATCCACTTACTGAATGTCCGCAGCACCATCAGGTTCTGATATCGGGTGACCAGTGGTGCTACTGTTTCTCCACAAAATTCATAATATGCTTCATCGATTAGCACAGGCACTCCAATATCAGCTAGTTCCAGTATATCTTTCTTAGGCGTAAGCATACCGGTTGGGTTATTAGGATTAGCCAGTATTATTAGTTTAGTTTTTTCATTCACAGCTGCTTTCACAGCATTAACATTAACCGCAAATTTCTCATCTCTGGACACGTCAATTATGTTCCCCCCACAAAGCTTCGTACTGAACCGATATATTCCAAAAGTTGGGATACAATTTATAACCTCATCACCTTTATCAATAAGCAAACGTAATATAAGATCTATCAGTTGGTTGCTGCCACTGCCCGCCACAATATGTTCGGCAGTGACTCCTGTGTATCCAGCTAACGCCTCCCGAAATAGCATCTGCCCATTATCGGGGTATATATTATAATCATGGTAATTAGCTAAAGCTTGGTTTACTCTCCTCGAACAGCCGTACACATTTTCGTTAGCATCTATTTTGATAATATTATCTACAGGAATATCAATTTTACCCTCTAATGTTTCCGGAGAGGTATGGGCAGAATAACCGCCAAAGCCAAGTAAATCAGATCGTATAAATTTTTCTATTCCCTTCGCCGGAATCAACGCCATAATACCTCCTTAAGATTTAAGCCTTTTCTCTACTGCCCGGGCGTGAGCCTCAAGGCCTTCAGCTCTAGCTATGGTTATTGCCGCTTGCCCCAGATAATTTTTATCGCCTTCACTTATATCAACAATATTTATAAACTTAATAAAATCCATTATATTAAGCGGAGAGTTGAATCGCGCTGTTTTGCCAGTAGGCAAGACATGACTTGGGCCATCCACATAATCACCAAAGGTCACAGTTGATCTTCCTCCAATAAATATGCACCCGGCATTAGTTATCCTATTTAGATAGGAATTGGGCTCATCTATCATAAGCAGAAGATGCTCAGCCGCATAAATATTAGCTAAATTTAAAGCCTCATCAATATCGCTGACCACTAATATTTTACCCTCATTTTTTATAGATTCAGCAGCAATATTCTGCCGGGGTAAATCTCTTATCTGTTGTTCAATTTCCTGATTAACCTCATTAGCCAAATTCCGTGATGTAGTTATTAGAATAGACGAAGCTAAAGGGTCATGTTCAGCCTGCGCCAGAAGGTCAGCAGCACAATATTCAGGATTAGCCGTTTCATCAGCGATAATCAATACTTCACTTGGTCCGGCAAGTCCATCAATGCCGACTGCCCCATACACCATTTTTTTTGCTAATACCACAAAAACGTTACCCGGTCCGCAAATTTTATCTACTCGTGGAACAGATTCAGTTCCAAAAGCTAAGGCTGCAATTGCCTGAGCACCGCCGATAGCAAAAACCCGGTCTATCCCGGCAATGTCAGCCGCCACCAGCGTAGCTGCGGGTACAGCACCATTTATTCCGGGCGGAGTAACTAGAATCACTTCTTTGACTCCGGCAACTCTAGCTGGAATAGCAGCCATCAACACTGTAGATGGATAACTTGCCGTACCACCGGGAGCATAGACACCAACAAATTCCAGAGGACGTACCAACTGCCCAAAACTTTGTTCAGCAAACCCGCTTAAAATACGCTCTTTCTGTACACTGTGAAAGCTTTGTATTCGCTCTGCTGCTAACTTAAGTGCTGATAACAAATCAGATTCTACCTGCTGATAAGCGTTAGTTATCTGAGTTTTATTTATTTCCAGTGCGTCCAGTTTTATTCCATCAATTTTTTTAGTATATTCAAAAAGTGCCTTATCGCCTTTATTACGAACCTCATCAATAATCAGCTTAACCACCTGCTCAGGATCATCAATTCCGAATAATTCTATTAAGCTTCGCCTTAATCTTGCCGAAACCGGATAAAATTCAGCTTTTTCTTTAGCTGTTAATGCTATCTTTGCTGCTTCAAATCCTTCGATAATCTTCAAACTAACTATCCCTCACAGCATTTCGTAAAGTTTCAATAATATTATTTATTCTTTTACTCTTAATAGAATTATTCAATTTATCAGTACTGCCGATCAGGCAAGCTGTTGATTCAAAAAGTGTATCAATAATCTTGAGATTGTGCCTAGCTATAGTTCGCCCTGTTTCCGTATTCTCAATTAGCAAATCAGCGTCTTCAGGCAAAAAGGCTTCAGTAGCTCCCCAGGTAGGCACCACTCGATAAAGCCCAAGATGATTGTCTCTGGCATATTTATCAGCAATATTGACATATTCTGTAGCTATTCTAAGTGGCACTACCCGATCAGCATTACTTAGTTTAATGTCATAAATATCATTTACAGATAAATCTTTACTGACTACAGCTACTATTTTTACTTTGCCAAATCCAAGATCCAGCAGTTTTTTTATTGGGCTGGATGGAAACTGATATTTATGTTCAAAAAACCAATCCTTACCGGTTATCGCCAAATCAAAATTCCCGTTAGCCACCTGTAAAGGCATATCCTGCGGTCTAATTACCTTAATCAATACACCTGCCAAGTTAATATTTGGCCGGCAGTTGCCATTTTCTGAGGGGTAATCATCAATCTGAATACCAGCTTTATTCAGTAATTTAAGAGTATGCTGCTGCTGATGTCCATCAGGTAAAGCCAGACGAATTGTTTCCTCCCCAATTTTATTCTTTTTATATTCACCAATTATTTTAGAGGTTTCAGTTATATTCTTCAAAGAAGAGACATATTTCTCATCAGAAATATTTACATCCCCAATGGGAGACAATATCTCTCCCATATCTTTTGTCTCCCAGCTATTCTTATTTGCTATTAAAAAAGCTCCATACTTCAGAATCATGCTCAATGGCTCTAAGCCATTATTAAATATCGTATTACCCGCTCCGCTGGAGATTAACGCTAAATCGGCATCTTCCGGAGGGTAAGCCTCAGCGGCGCCCCAAAGTGGGATTATGCTGAATCGTCTCAATCGATTTTTGGCAGCAAAAGATTCAGCTAAATTAGGGTATTCACTGGCAATACGAACCGTATTCTTAATTTCCTGCATTCCTTTAGCTATAGACACTATATCATTTCGGCCTGCAAGCCTATCCAAAACTGCATCAGCAACACTATAAGCCATATACAAAGCGCCATTTCCGTATCCTAAATTTTTTATTTTTACTAAAGAGCTGCTGGGATACTTTACCAAAAGTTCTTCAATCCAATCCAAGCCACAAATTCCAAGGTCATAATTTCCCACGGCGACCTGTATCGGAATATCTTTTTCATGGAATATCTTTGCTGACAGTTCACGAAATTTCTGTGATTTAAAGCGATAAAGGCGCGATTTTTCAGTGTATCCATGTAATCCACAGCCTGCCGTCTGAAGCAAAGAAGCAGTTTTACCCAAAAGACGCCCTTTAGGTAATGCTATTTTTATTGTCATTTTCTTTCTCTCTTAATATTGTCAAAATTTCAGTAGCAGTCTGTGCTTCAAATATTTCATGCTCAATTTGGTCAGTTAAAATAAATAGGGGAGCTGCATTCTGAACGTTAAGTTTCCACCTCAGATTAGTTGGGTCTTGACCACCAAGGTAAATTTCCGCCTTATAACCAGCCTTACGCAGATAATCAGCTGTAGCAAAACCTTCTTTTAGTGCCACTGGTTTTACTTCAATTACAACTTTTTGAGCAACTGGTTTAACTAAATTTTCTACCCCAGCAAGATTCATTAATCGATCCAGATATAGCGCAAATCCGAAGGCTGGAATATCTTTACCGCCCATTAAAGGGATAAGAGCATCATATCTGCCCCCACCACCAATACTGTCTTCCCCTATCAGAATCTGAAAAATAACACCTGTGTAATATTCAAAACCTCTGCCGGAAGCCATGTCAATCTGAC
>JAQTVP010000109.1 GCA_028707015.1 Dehalococcoidales bacterium
ATGTGGTCGAAGGTAAAATAAAACCTTTGATTAACTCGCCACCGCAGTAATGTTGGTGCGCTTCTCGCCAAGCAAGTAATGTGTTCTCTAATTTGCCTATCGCATAACCACGATACAAAGCGAAACCTTGCCACTGGCATTTTTCTTTATGCTCGCAATAAAAGATTTCAGTCAATCCCTCTGTTATCTCTTTAAGGATAGAGTCAGCAAAATCGTAATAAGCCAGTTTGAGATTTTTAGATGCTTTCCCCCAGTCCGCAGTTGGACTTTCCCAATGTTGGAGATGCCCATGAATTATATCATCTTGGAATAATATTTTTGCTATCCGTTCTCTCATCTTATATCCTCCAACTTAGACTTCTGTCTTTCAAACTCTTTAACAGCCGAAGCCCTATCGGAAAACCTGCGGTGCAAACTTTTACCATTAACAATCACCCGCCATTTTCTAGCCTTTGGCATAAATTGCAATTCTACACCTTGCATATATCCTCCCTTAATCCAGTGGTACAAATTCCACGATAAACCATCTTTGTTCCCTGACAACTTCTCCGTCCTCAGAGAATATCGGGAATGTATAATCGGCGTAATAAATCTTGCTGTGCATAATCATTCCGGCAATCATGTGGGCATCCTCAGTGGAAGTCCATACTAATTGACCCTGGAATATTTTATCATACAGATTACGGTCAACGTAAGCCCATACCATAGGTTTACCTTTAGATATCCCATAGAAGTAAGCCTGTAAAGCATAGTTATCACAGTCAGGGTGTTCCTGTCCGTCCCAGTAGTTGAATAGAGGGATGCTCATACTGTCATAAAGTATCTTGTTAAATTCCTTGATGGTGTGAAAAACGTGTAAGGGATATTCCGGCACTCTTAATTCTTCATAGACTGTCTGGTTTACAGTTACAATTACAGGCTTATGCCAGCGATCAACGTGTTTAGTAACAGGTGGTGCAGTAATAGTTTCGGTCACTGTCACTGTTTCAGGTGGTACTTCAACGTATTCTATCTGGGGAGTACAGCCTGCGAGTAATAATAAGCCTGATAGGATAATGATTAGTTTTAACATTTCTTAATCACCCCCCATATTGCCCAGAATAAGGCTAACGCAGGAGTATTCGCTTGTTTTATTATTGAACCCTGACCATTATCTGACCATATTTCGCAGGTATAACTAATCAGTAAATCATCATGCGCTGGTGCAATATATCTACGTACTTGTAAATCAACAAAGTTCTGATTCCGTTCCATGACTTCTGGCACGGCATACTCAAACAGATTATTAAGATTAAGATGTAAATCAAGGCCGGGGCCGTGGTTAGGGAACTGCCCGAATACGCCCATCTCATCAATGCCGATATGCTTAAACCCACACCATCTCCAAAACTCTTTAATCTGTTCCTTTGTCGGCTCGTTCATCTCATCTCCTTATATTCAGGGGTACAGCCTATTAGAAATAACAGCAGCACGATTATAGATATCAGAGTTTTCATTTTCTTTTTATCCACCACTGATATAATTCCTCGCCAGTTTCAAAGTGGTGCTTAAAGGGCTTGCCACGTTTTGTTAAATAATGCTGGTCTTTCATGCGTTGCACAATCCTTTCCGCTGCTCGTTTCCAAAGCCTCGCAATTTTGGGGAACATTATTTCTTCTTTTTCCACTTCACGAGAAAATGGACACATCACGCAACCTATTCTTTTGAAACCGAGGTCATATAGTTCACAATAGGGGAGTTTGTTTTCCTTGTGATACTGCCAGATGTCAAAATCGTCAAAGTTTAGTATAGGGCGGATGAATCTAAGATTACGCTTTTTGTTTCTGTGCATTTCAACATAACATTGATTACGCCTAACATTACCCTCTGCTCTACGATTGCCAACTACCACCAACCTACCAGTACCCCCAGCTTCTTTGATTATTCGGCAGCACCAACGGCTTATACGAGTTGGAAGTCCATTAGTGTCAACCAACTTCCAAAATCCTTTAGCGTGATAATCCCAAATAACATCAGGATAATACTCTTTAATACACTTGTATATTTGAGGTGGGTCTATCGGGCTAACGCAGTAATGAGCGTCAAACTTAACACCAGCCTTAACAGCTAGGTCATAAATTGCCACACTATCTTTGCCACCAGAGAACGCCAGATAATATCCTTCGGGCGGCTCCCATGCCTGTAATAGGCTAATAGCTACTTCCACCTTATTCTGCCCTGTTTCTAATGTTAATTGTTCTAATGCCATTTATTCATAACTCCTAGAAATAACAGTGGTATTAAGATTAGTGTTTTCATAGATTGCCCCATTGTTCTGCCATTGCTTGAGCTATCCCAGGGAAGGTTTTGCTCCTTAGCCTCGCACGTTCTTCTGGTGGTAGTGAAAACGCTTCCGTATACCACTTACTATCACCTTTGATTTTGCCGTGTATGGTTGTATGGTAAACAAATTCCCCTCTACCAACGTGAGTTTTACTGTCAAACATATCAGTTTGTTTTATGTGTTTTAATTTCGGAAGGTTTTTTAACCACAACCAAGTTGGCTTAGTGGCTTCATCTCCAAAATAAAACGGGTTTATTTCTTGAGAATACTTGGCTATTGTAGGACTTGCACAGCTTCTTGGATTTTCTAGGCAGATTTTGTTAATCGGCGCAGTCCATAAGTCAGCAAAAAATTTCAAAGCCTCTAGCCGTTTATATACACGCCCATCATCATTCCACCATCTTGTTCCAGCATAACTTATATAAGTGCATGGCGGATGCCCAATCATCAAATCCCACCCATCTCTCAAATGCTTAATAACGTCATCTTGTATGTGCCACTCCGGATGACCACCAGAACACTCTTGAGTATCACACGAATATGCTTCATGACCTATCTCACGGAAAGCAATACAAACAACCTGGCTTTCTTCACAAGCTACTAATACTCTCATATCTCACATCCTGTTAAACATACTAAGGATAGGATTAAAAGTAGATGTTTCATGACTTCTCCAATAGTTCAGGGTTCTGATAAATATTCCCGATAATATCTCTTCCTTCGCAGTAGTCTTGAGTTAATGGATATTTATCCCCTGTTTCTAGACCATTGATGTTTTGGAAATAAAATCCTCCCTCAAGCCAAATAACTTTCCAATCAGCGTAAGAATACCTACGTAGAATATCCCCCTCGTAAATCTCATTGCCGTTCTTGTCTTTGAGTCCAGTGTATTGCATAATAGGATAGACTTCCCATGAAACATAAGGAAAACCAGACCAAGTTCCATCATATACGCCAATGTCCTTATACATCATTTTACGCCGCGAATCCCATTGCCTGAATTTAATCTCTCTCATTTCCCCTCTCCTAATGATATTTATTCCTCAATAGCCTTTCAACGACATAGCCATCAGGTAATAACACCAGGCTGCTTTGTACTGTCTTTCCCCTGTTTCGTTTTCTGTTATCTTGCGTAGCCTGACAAGGTCAGGACAATTCTTTTCGTTTTGTTTCTGTGTATCATCCATCTTACTTACCCTCTTTGAGCCGGTACAATTTACCCTGCTGTTTGATTTTATCTATGGTGGCTTTCCAATCTTCAAGAATGTCATACACCATATCGCCACGAGTGCCTTTAGTGGCTATCTTGTACCACTCATCCAGGCTATCCGTCAGCCCTTCCAGTTGGACTTCTTGGAATTGTGGTGATAAACTATTCGCATCATTATCTCTTGACGAGTTATAAGGATATGGTATTCTCTCAACCATTAAACCTCTACGCATAAGCCATTTCATCCAGTCAACATCCCTGCTTGATACTACAGCTTCAACAGGGAGATAGCCAGCGTCTAGGATTGCTTGGGCGATTTCTTCGTGTGAGTGATTTTGTCCATCAGAACAATAATCCCTTAGTATCTCTGCCAGTTTCTCTATCTCGTTCATACTTCACTCCTTGAGAGATTTAACCCAGCACTCAGCGCATATACGTTGCACCTCTTGGTCGTTTGTTGGTAGTTCCTCTAGTGGACAGGTTGGGATTGGGCATTGGTCGTCTGCGAACCTTGTTAAGACATCAATTAATTTTTCCTCAGAGATTTCCATACTTCACTCCTTATAGACTAAGGTTTAAGGGACATTATTTCCTTATGGATAGCGGAAGCCTTGTCATACAGTTTCATTCCTTTATCAAATAACTCTTGAGCATCCGCCCACTTACGATACCCTTCAATGGTTTTATCGCCTGTCCATTTATGGCTATCCTCAGTCGCTTGGTCAAGGACTCGTTTTGCTTCTTCAAGTAATGTATAATGTCTTGTCTCTAAAATATCTCTTTCAGTCGGGGGATAGAACCATCTGTTTTTAATAAGTCTTAACAACTCTTCTTTTGTTAAATCTTCAAGTTTCATCCCTCTACCCCCTTGCTTTTCCAGTATTCATTAAGAATAACAATTATTTTGCCTAGTGCAATATACTTTTTAAGGCAGTTATCACATAATGGTTTTTCACTTGGTTGTTTACATTCATGGCAGGTCATTTCGCTAATCTCCTGTTTCATACCAGTTGATAACTGCTGAATTATCTGTATGCGAGAATATCATTGTAGCTTCCCCCGATGGTAGAGACTGAATTGAAAACGTATTCTCGTCTTGTTTCACCTTTAATATTTCCGGCATTTCAGCAATCGCATCCAGTACACTTTGCTCCCCCTCAAACGTAACTCCTGATATTATTACAGTTGAATTACCACTATTATACTCCCAGCCTTCTAGTGTCATTTTAGGATAAACAGGATAATTAGCCATAGCGATTTCATAAGCGATTTCATACCCATTACTGTAACCATGATTATATCCCAAATCATAAGTTGAATAGTTAGTACCAAAGGCAAATGCTGATAGTGCTACAAAAACCGCTAAAATTGAAACATATAAATATTTCATACTATCTCCTGTCTAATCCTTTCAATACCGTCTAATACCCAGCATATAAAAGCATAAATTAACATTCTTTAATCCCATGAAATAAACTATGGCATTTACCACATAACCAGATGATATTATCCGGCGAGTCCTGCCCGCCTTGACTTCGTTTTGTTTTATGGTGCTTGGCTAATCCTCGCCAGTCTGGTAATTCGTGGCAGTTCTGGCATTTACCATCTATCGGCGGTTCTATTTTGGCCAATTCACCATTACGTTTAGCCTGTTTTTTACTCACAGGTTTTAATCCTTTATTGGCTCTTAGCGTACTGTTAAAACTTCTCTGTGTCTTTTTCAACTCACCAAATCCCTTACACTGTAAACTATCCACAGTATACAACCATAGATTGAATATGTTTTCTAACATTTTAATCACCAGACTTTTATCCCATCGCCCCTATTTGATAAGAACAATAAATCATGTATATCTGAATTATTCTGGAATTTACAATCTGTAAACGGGCAATCAAAACAGTTGGGGTGACGGTGGCAACCCATGCCATCAATATAGTTTATTCCTTTGTCATTTAGTTTTAATGACCTGCCGTCTATCACGCTCACTTTTTTTATTACAGGTTCGCCAACTTCGGGGATTATTTTCATTCTGTCTATTTGATAACCGTCTAACATATCTATATCACCTTATGATTTTAGTTCTACCTTGTTTACTTTTGCACCTTCGGGGCAGTACATATGTACTTCGCACAAACTTCCTTTA
>JAQTVP010000110.1 GCA_028707015.1 Dehalococcoidales bacterium
GCGTTGGTGGTAGTTGTGCTTTCATTCCGCTTACTTCTACATTGCCTAGATGGTTTGCAGAAAGAACTGGAATGGCTCTTGGTATTACTGTTGCTGGCTTTGGTACTGGTGGAATAATCACACCACCGTTAACTCAATGGTTAATTTCCTCCTTCGGGTGGCAGCAAGCTTGCTTAATTCTGGGTATAATAACGCTGGTTATTATTATACCTATTGCTCAGTTTTTACGAAAAAGTCCGCAAAGTATGGGGATTAAGCCATACGGGCAAAAGCAGATCAAGGAAAATAAACAGTCACTGGATTTAGGGGGTATTTCGCTAAAAGAGGCAGTTAAAACCCGCAGTTTCTGGTTATTAGGTTCCATTATATTCTGCTTTTTTTTCAGTATCCAGGTAATCATTGTCCACATTGTTCCGTATGCTATTGACATTGGTATTTCACCAATAGTAGCGGCAAGTATAACGTCTATCATTGCTGGTGTTAGTGTTATAGGGCGGCTTTCTATGGGTATTATTGCTGATAAAATAGGAGGAAGGTTATTGTTAGTTGGCTGTGTTACGCTGATAACAATAGCTTTAGGGTGGCTGCTGTTTGTAGATGAAATCTGGATGTTCTATATATTTGCCTTAATATTTGGTATAGGCTATGGGGGAGAGGTAATATTGCAGACAATTATAACTGTAGAATTATTTGGATACATTTCTCTGGGGAGTATACTTGCCGTAATCCTCCTTTGTGGTACAGTTGGCGGTGCTATAGGAGCGCCTTTAGCGGGAAGTATTTTTGACACAAGTGGAAGTTATACATTAGCTTTTATTATATGCGTAATTGTTTGTTGTTTGGCCGTTATATGCAGTTATATTTTATCAAGAGCTAAGACTTGGCGTGAAGATTGAGCGAAGTATGTTATTATGCTGTGGTTTTACAATAGTGTTAAAGGAGGTGCAAGGTGTTTGATAAGGATAAAATTATCAAGGCTGTAACTTCTATTATTGAGGCTATTGGAGAGGATCCTGAGCGAGAAGGTTTGATAGATACTCCCAAGCGTGTAGCTGAGATGTATGCTGAGCTTTTCATGGGATTGGAGAGAGACCCCAAGAACGAACTGGCGGTAGGTTTTGAAGAGGGGCACCGGGAAATGGTGATTGTTAAAGATATCCCCTTTTATTCTATGTGTGAGCACCACCTTTTACCATTTTATGGCGTAGTGCATATAGGTTATATCCCAAATGTTGACGGACGAGTGGTAGGTTTAAGTAAATTAGCCAGGGTAGTGGGAATTATTGCTAGTCGGCCTCAATTACAGGAGAGAATGACTACTGATATTGCAGATGCTATTTTTGAGAAGCTAAAACCCGATGGTGTAGGAGTAATTATTCAAGCAGAGCACTTTTGCATGATTATGCGGGGTATAAAAAAACCGGGTAGTGCTATTATTACATCAGCTCTTAGAGGTACCTTCCGCCGCCGGGCAGAAACCAGAGCTGAATTTTTCTCTTTAATACAGGGAAAATGAATTATTTAATCACCCATAATTTGTAATATAATTTGTCTGGTACGGGGACGATTATCAAAGTCTACAATTACTATTTGCTGCCAGGTGCCAAGAGTTAATTTTTTAGAATTAAATGGTATTGTCAGAGAAGCACCCAGTATTGAAGCCCGGACATGCGAATAGCCATTGCCATCACCCCAGCGGAAATCGTGTTTATAGGATATATTACGAGGAGTAATCCGCTCCCACATTTCTCGAAAGTCGGTAAGTACGCCCGGCTCAAATTCAATAGTGTTTATGCCGGCATTTGAGCCAGTAATAAACACATTGATTATTCCGCTGTTAATTTCGGCCTTAGCTAATTTTTGTTCTACCTGGGGAGTGATATTGATAATATCACAGTTACCCTTTGTGTTATTATCAATATAGCTGGTGATTACCATATTAAGTACTTCCCTTTTTACTAGACAATATCGGTTAATTCATCCCAGGGGATATCATCTAGGTTAAATACCGGTCCATCCTGGCAAATCTTTTTTAGCCCCTGCTTTGTTTTGATAGTACAGCTATAGCAAATACCGCGTCCGCAGCCCATCCGTACCTCCAGGGAGATTTGAACTTGCTTGCTTTCAAGTTCTGGTATTTGTGCCATTGCTCTATACATCCCCACAGGTCCGCAGGCGAAGACTTGGTCTGCCCAGTTAGTATAATCGGGTACTAGGTCGGTTATTAAGCCATGATAATCGGCTTTATCATATTTTTCTTCTGTAGCAGTGATTAGTTTTATTCCCGGTGGGAGAAGATTTTCAGGACGTTCGGTATAAAGAGGTCCAATAGCAGCGCCTAGAAGCAGAGTCACCGAACGCTTTTCTCTTATCGCCTGTTGGGCAAGAAAGCATAAAGGAGCAAGCCCCATACCTCCTGCCACTAGTAACAGATTCTTCGTTCTGGGGTTTATTAAAAACCCATTGCCTAACGACGGACCAAAGATTTCTACGGTTTCATTATCTTGCCGCATGGAAAGCCATTGGCTACCTTTACCACAGTTGATGACGGCGAAGAAAAGGGCAATATCATCTACGGTTGCCGAGTGGATACTGAAGGGACGTGGCAGGATGATTTCGTCGCCACAGCGCACCATAATAAATTGTCCCGGTTTAGCTTTTTGAGCTATTTCGGGGCAGTACAACTGCATGAGATTACTGGCTAGCGCCTTACCGGTGCGATGAGGACCGCTAGGCAGAATGCATTTATTTGAAATAACTCTAGCTGTTGCTTGCTTCAAGAGGATTGCTCCTTGCGGTAATCAGGGAAAGGCTGAACGCTGTAAATTTGGTTTTCATTAAGCATTGCGTCTATTGCAGCTCGAGCTGTATCAAGTGAGGTGAAACAAGGGATGCGTCTCTCAGCAGCGGCACGGCGTATATGGAAACCGTCTCTTAGTGGAACCTGCCCACCGGTAATAGTATTGACTACACTATTTACAGTGCCGTTATTAATAATATCAATAACATTAGGGTGACCTTCGCTTAATTTTTTACCAATCATTGTTACCGGGAGTCCAGTAGCTTTAATCATAGCTGCTGTTCCCTCGGTAGCATACAGTTTGTAACCCATTTCGGATAATTTTCTGATTATAGGCAGAGCTTCGGGTTTATCTCTGTCGGCAATGCTTAATAGTATTGCTCCCTGGGGTGAAAGCATTAGTCCGGCTGCCAGAAGTGCCTTGGCTAAAGCAGCGTTAAAGGTATAGTCAATTCCCATTACCTCGCCGGTGGATTTCATTTCAGGGCTGAGGTAAGTATCTACACCAAGTAATTTGGACATGGAAAAGACAGGAGCTTTAATGCTGATCAGCTTTTGCCTTGGCCAAAGTCCGGTTTCATAGCCCTGTTCTTTTAGGCTTTTACCTAGCATAACTTTAGTTGCTACTTTTACCATCGGGACACCGGTAACTTTAGAGATGAAGGGGATGGTACGGCTAGCCCGGGGATTTACTTCTAACACAAAAATGTTTGATAGTTGATCAGTACTGCCGGGCATAATAACGAATTGAATGTTCATTAGACCTTTGATTTTAAGAGCTAGTCCTATGCGGACAGTATAGTCAACAATAATATCTCTCTCTTGTTCGGTAAGATTTATCTCGGGATAAACAGCCATTGAATCACCGCTATGCACTCCAGCCCGCTCAATATGTTCCATTATTCCGGGGATGAGAATACGTTCTCCGTCACCCACCGCATCAACTTCGGCTTCTTTACCCTCCAGATATTTATCAATAAGGACTGGATGTTTGGTATCCAGGTCTATAGCCATAGTCATGTAGCGGACAAGCTCAGTGGCGTTGTGAACAATTTCCATAGCTCTGCCACCAAGGACATAGCTGGGGCGAACCAATACCGGATACCCGATAAGTTTGGCTACATTAAGTGCTTCATCTATTGAGGTTACGCCAGATCCCGGTGGTTGCGGAATGCCTAACTCACTGAGGAAGTTCTCAAATCTACGCCTGTCTTCAGCTAGATCAATAGTTTCAGCACTTGATCCGAGTAGGGGTAATCCATTACGGGTTAATGGTTCAGCCAGGTTTACGGCTGTCTGCCCGCCAAATTGGACAATAGATGGTGGTATATTAATGCCTGAAGCTTCGCCTTCATTTTCCAATATATCGCGTAGACTTTCTTCATCAAGTGCTTCAAAGTATAAACGGGTGCTGGTGTCAAAATCAGTGGAAACTGTTTCCGGATTGGAGTTAACCATGATGCTTTGATAGCCTGATTCCTGTAAGGCCCAAGCTGAATGAACGCTGCAATAATCAAATTCAATACCCTGCCCGATGCGTATTGGCCCACTGCCAATAACAATTGCTTTATTTTCTTTACTTGGCTGGGCCTCATTCTCCTGTTCATAAGTACTGTAGAAATAGGGAGTAGCTGCATCAAACTCGGCAGCACAGGTGTCTACCATTTTGTAAGCCGGGCGAATATTCCAATTATGGCGTAATCCTCTGACCTGTTCAGGTAGTCTATCAGCGAGGTTTCCTATCTGTTCATCAGAAAAACCGAGGCGTTTTGATTGTAGCAAGAGCTCCGGGGTCAGAGCTTTGGAAAGAAGTTCTTTCTCCATGTTGATTATATTTTGCAGCTTGGAGGTGAACCAGAGGTCAATCTTGGTATGTTCAGATAATTCCTGAGCACTTATACCTCTACGTAAGGCAGCCATAATTACCCATAATCTTAAATCATTAGGTGTTAAATCATAAGAATTAATATCTGTTTCCAGTGCCCAGTTTTTATCTTCCCACATTAATGATTTATTACCAAATTCTAGCGATCGTATGGCTTTCTGTAGAGCTGCCTCAAAGCAACGGTCAATAGCCATTACCTCTCCGGTAGCTTTCATTTGTGGTCCTAGTAGCCTATCGCCTGAAGCAAACTTATCAAATGGCCAGCGGGGAATTTTAACTACCAGGTAATCAAGTGTGGGCTCAAAGGCAGCCATTGTTTTCCCGGTAACTGCATTTGGTATTTCATCCAGTCTTTTACCTACGGCTATTTTAGCGGCTACGCGGGCAATAGGATATCCGGTAGCTTTACTGGCTAGAGCAGAACTGCGGCTGACACGGGGATTAACCTCAATAATATAGTAATCGTTGCTGTGTGGATTAAGGGCAAACTGTATGTTGCCGCCACCCTCAATGCCTAACGCTCTAATAATCTTCAGGCTGGCTGTTCTCAGCATCTGATGCTCTTTGTTGGTAAGAGTCTGGCTGGGAGCAACCACAATACTGTCACCTGTATGTATTCCCATCGGGTCAATATTTTCCATGTTGCAGATGGTTATACAGTTATCAGCGCCATCACGCATTACCTCATATTCAATTTCTTTCCAGCCAACTACTGATTGCTCAATTAATACCTGGTGTATAGGACTGGCGGCTAAGCCTATAGTAGTTGCTTCAGCAAGTCCCTTCCAGGTAGTGGCGAAGCCCCCGCCGGTACCCCCTAGCGTATAAGCGGGTCGTATTACTACTGGTAGCCCTATTTGTTCAGCAAAAATTCTGGCTTGTTCCAGGGTGTTAACGGTGGCACTTGGTGGCACCG
>JAQTVP010000003.1 GCA_028707015.1 Dehalococcoidales bacterium
TAGCGATTATAGCTTAAAAAGCGGCTCTTCTTCAACTTACGTTTAGTTGATTACATTGACAAGCTGGAGGTTTTAATATTATTATTTTGGTGATATGGTAAAAACAGTAAAAGAAATAAATGAGAAAATTCAAGATGGAAAAGCTGTTGTAGTTACTGCCGAGGAAATAATAGATATTGTCAGGCAGAAGGGAGTAAAAAAGGCAGCTGAACAAGTTGATGTAGTTACCACCGGTACATTTGGTCCAATGTGCTCATCAGGAGTCTATTTTAATATTGGGCATTCTAATCCCAGGATGAAACTTGGCGGAGGCAGAATTTATCTTAATGATGTTCTGGCTTATGCCGGAGGGGCTGCGGTTGATGTATTTTTAGGGTGTAACGCTCTTCCTGATGATGATCCCAGGAATAGATTTTATCCCGGTGAATTTAATTATGGTGGCGGGCATGTGATTGAAGAACTAGTGTCTGGTAAGGATGTTAGATTAGTTGCAACTGGCTATGGTACAGATTGTTATCCGAGGAGAAGACTTGAAACCTGGATAAATATAGCTGACCTGAATCAGGCAGTATTATTTAACGCCCGTAATGCTTATCAGAACTACAATGTGGCGGCAAATACTTCTAATAAGATAATCTATACCTATATGGGTGTATTGAAGCCTAACTTGGGCAATATAAGTTATAGTAGTGCGGGGCAGCTTTCAACATTAATGAATGACCCTTATTATAAGACTATTGGTATCGGTACTAAGATATTCCTGGGTGGGGGAACTGGTTATATTGCCTGGCAAGGTACGCAACATAATCCAAACGTTCAGCGTACTGAAAATGGAGTACCAAGTGAAAGTGCGGCTACGCTTGCTGTAATTGGTGATTTGAAAGAAATGAATTCACGATACCTGATGGGAACCAGTATGCTGGGCTATGGCTGTACTCTATCTGTAGGTATTGGGGTTCCTATTCCAATACTTTCTGAAGAAATATTACAATATACTTCAGTAACTGATGCTGATATTTTTGGGACTATTGTTGATTATTCGGAGGCATATCCAAATTTAAAGCCGGAAACACTAGGTAAAATTAGTTATGCTGAGTTAAGGAGCGGTAAAATTACAATTCGGGGTAAAGAAGTGCCGACGGCTTCCTTATCAAGTTATCCGAGAGCAGTTGAAATAGCTACCACACTAAAAGAATGGGTACAAAACGGAAAGTTTTTGCTAACCGAACCGGTTGCTCCCCTGCCTGGTGTGGGATCAGATACAACATTTAAATTTCTTAAAGAACGACCGATAGAAGAATAGTAACTGAATTTAAAGATTATTGATTATTATGGATAAGTTTAGTTAATCATAGTATTTTTTTAAGATAGTTAAACAATAACCGAGAGGTTAGAGATGATTATATCAAAAAGAATAGTGTTGCGTTTCCCGAGACGTCTGGTAGAGAGATCGATAGTAAGTCGATTAATTAAGGACTATAACCTTGACTTTAATATTTTAAAAGCATCGATTTCTCCTGAAGAAGAAGGATTACTGGTATTAGAATTGAGCGGGAAGCAGGCAGACTATGATGAAGGCATTAAGTATTTGACTAAGACGGGGGTTAAAATTCAATCACTTAGCCAGGATGTTCTTCGCAATGAAGAAAGATGTACCCATTGTGGTGCTTGTGTGACTATTTGTCCTACTGGTGTATTTGAGCCTGATGCGTTAACCAAACGGATTAATTTTAATGGTGAGAAATGTATAGCTTGTGGAATTTGTATCAAAGCTTGTCCCCCGAGAGCAATGGAGTTACATTTTTAGCTGATGTATGAGCCGAGGACCTATCGGCGTTGGATTATTAAAGATAAAGAATTAGTCTCCTTTAATGTAATAGTTAAAGAGACAGACCTATATGTTCGTACTCTGACCAATCTGCAAAAAAAAACTTATAAGCTGGTATTAAAATATCGTAGTAAACTGGAAAAATTTATAGAACAACATCCTGATTTCTTAACCTCACTCGAACCATTTCTTGTTGATGCAAATTCCCCAGATATTGTAAAAGCTATGTCAGTTTCGGCAGCTAAAGTAGGTGTTGGTCCAATGGCGGCAGTAGCTGGAGCAATAGCTGAGTTTGTTGGTAATGATTTGCTGGAATTTTCGGATGAAGTAATTATAGAAAACGGTGGTGATATTTACTTAAAGAGTCTGAGAAAAAGAGTGGTTGGTATTTATGCCGGTAAATCGCCTTTAACGGGTAAGATTGGTCTGGAAATAAGTGAAAAAGATACACCGCTAGGAATTTGTACTTCCGCAGGGACCGTTGGACATTCACTGAGTTATGGCGAAGCTGACGCCGTTATCGTACTTTCTAAATCAACTGCTCTAGCTGATGCTGCTGCTACCGCGGTTGGCAATCTGATTAAGCAACAGAAAGATATCCAGATTGGAATTGAATTTGCTAAAGGTATTGAGGGATTATCGGGATTAGTAATTATTAAAGATGATAATATTGGGATGTGGGGTGAGGTAATAATTTGCGAGATAGGTTGAAATTACCTGGAAAAGAAGTGTTGATGTGGCGGCAAACAGGATTATTCGGAATTGATAAATCGAATGATAGAATGGGGAAAAGAGGAGGTAAAAGGAGGATATGTTAACTGCAGATGAATTAGACAGGTATGGCAGGCAAATTATGCTCAGGGGATTTGGGGAGGAAGGCCAGGAAAAGCTAAAAAAAGCGAGAGTGGTTATTGCTGGTGGTGGAGGACTTGGCTCACCGGTAGCTATTTACCTGGCGGCAGCTGGCGTGGGAATGATACGGATAATTGACCATGACAGAGTGGAGCTTAGTAATCTAAACAGGCAAATTTTGCATTGGGATGAGGATATAGGCAGGAGGAAAATCGATTCTGCTTCCGAAAAGCTAAAAAAATTAAATTGGAAAATAGAAGTAGAAGCTATAGAGGAGACAATAGCAGTAGCTAATGTTTCCCATCTTGTTGGTGATTTTGATCTAATAGTTGATGCTATGGATAATTTGCCGACCAGATATCTACTTAATAAAGCTGCTATAGAGAAGAATATACCGTTCTTTCACGGTGCAGTTTACGGATTTGAGGGCAGAACTATGACTGTAATTCCTGGCAAAACAGCATGTATAAAATGTGTTTATCATGGGGCTTCTACTCCCGGTGGTAAATTCCCGGTTATTGGCGCTACTCCAGCTATTATTGGTTGTATCCAGGCAATGGAAGTGATTAAATATATTGTCGGGATCGGTGAGCTAATAACTGATAGATTACTAACGTTTGATGGTTTCAATATGAAATTCGCAGAATTTAAAGTTAAAAAAGACCCAAACTGTGAGGATTGTGGGCACTTAGGAGGTAAATAACTAAAATGGCTTCGGTAAAAATAAATATCCCTTCGTATATGCGTTCTTCGGTAAATGATTCAAAAGAAGTTAAAGTAAGCGGTAATACAGTCGGCGAATGCTTTAATGATTTGATTGCACAATTCCCCGATACTAAGAAACACCTTTTTAATAAGAATGGTGGATTATATGAATATATTATCATTTCTGTAAATGGAGAGAGTGCTTATCCTGAACAACTGGATAAAAAAGTTAAAAAGGGAGATGAACTTGGTGTAGTGATGATAATTGGCGGAGGATAATAAAATGCCGTTTAAAATCAGGATTACCCAAATATCAATTATAGAATATCCTGTTTTAATATAAGAATGATTTTATGAATTGAGTAGGGATAATGGTAAAAAAGTGTATAGCGTTGAACTTCTCTCCAGAAATTATTACTGAGCCAATTATCTATAATCTTGGTCAGCAATTTAGTCTGGTAACAAATATAATGCGGGCTGATTTAACTGAGGAGAGAGGCTGGATAGAGTTGGAGCTGAATGGAAAAGAAGAAGATATTAAGGCTGGAATTGTCTGGGCTATTTCCAGAGGAGTGCGAATTACCCCGATCAATGGTGAGGCAATATAGTTTTACTATATTTATTTAATTTCCTCTTCGAGTCTTCGTGTTTTTAACCACCTTTGTTTTTGAGTAATTCTTGTTTGTTCATTTGTTGTTTTGTAATTTGCCAGGAAATCATCTTTAAACGTATTGAAATTGCCATTATTAATGGCAATTCTTGCTTTATTCATTAGATTACTAAGAAAGTACAGATTATGGATGGTAGCTAATTTATAAGCCAGTAATTCATTACTGTTAAACAGGTGATGCAGGTAAGCTGCCGAGAAAGTACGGCAAGTATAGCAATCACAGCTAGGATCAATTGGCTCTTCCATCTGGTGATAGACTGCATTACTAATGTTAAATCTGCCTTGCTGAGTAAAAAGAGCACCGTTTCGAGCTATACGAGTGGGAAGAGCGCTGTCAAATATATCAATTCCTCTAGCTATACCTTCCAGTAAGTCTTCCGGAGAACCTACTCCCATGAGGTATCTTGGTTTATTCTCCGGTAATAAAGCCACTGTTTCTTCAATAATGGACAACGAGGTTGTCTTGGGTTCACCAATACTGAGACCACCAATGGCATAGCCGGAAAATCCTAGTGAGGAGAGGTATTCCGCCGATTGATGCCGAAGCTGGGGGAAAATCCCCCCCTGTACAATAGCATACAAGGCTTGGTCATTACGTTTTTGAGCTCTTTGGCATCTCTCTGCCCATAGGTGCGTTCTATGCATTGCCCTGCTTACTTTCTCAAAGCTGTCATCATTAGCCGGGCACTCATCCAAAACCATAATAATATCAGCGCCAAGGACCTCCTGAAACTGGATTGCTAGCTCAGGAGTGATAAGGTGCTGGCTGCCATCAATGTGAGAACGGAATACAGCCCCGTCATCACTAACCTGTCGTAGTGGTGCTAAGCTGAATATCTGGTAGCCGCCGCTATCAGTAAGAATTGCCCGGTCCCAAGCCATGAATTTATGTAGTCCACCCATTTTCTCAATGGTAACTATGCCGGGTCTGAGGTATAGATGATAGGTATTAGCTAGAATCATGGTTATTTCAAGGTCTTTTAGTTCTTCTGGGGTTAGTGTTTTAACGGTACCTTGGCTGCCTACTGGTGAAAATACTGGGGTAGCTATCGCACCGTGTGGTGTTCTTAATTCTCCGGTACGGGCTTTACTATTCGGGTTAGTTTTCAATAAATGAAAATGATTAATAATATCTATTATTCTATTCCTATCTTTTTTTATTAGCCGAAATGCTTGGCTGTACTGCAGGGGGCTAAATTAATATTTATGGTTCCAGATGATAAAACGGGTAAATCTTCCTTTGATCAGGTGCTATTTTTTTACATTAAACCAAGTCTTGTAAATGTTTATCTAACAACCTTCTAAAAATAGTGAGACTTATGGCACATAGTAGTATAGAGAGAACTATCTGGTATGACCAGCCTTCGGTAACGATACCCAGAGCTGTGGCTACTGCTGGTGTGTGCTCAGTATCAGTAATTGTCATTAGGATAATGCATAATCCGACTGATAAAGCATAGGCAAGCACCTTTAAAAAAGTTCCATTAGCTGTTATTTCTGCAAGAGGACCGGTAAAAAACATAAAATAAAAGAGAGAGCCGCTGATTAATCCAACAGTGTGGCCTCCCACTAATCTTCTTGGTTTGGCTCTACTGGGCATAGCGAAAACAATGAATGTGCTCCCGCCTAATGAGGTAGCAATAACGATATGGGGTAAAACTTCATAGTGAAAAATTACCATTATTACCACTACGGCCAGAAAGCTTTGTAAAAGATATTTTTTGGGTTCTCTTAAAAATTTTTTATCAAATATATTCATGATGTGTTAATCATCGTCTGTGAAATATTTTTCATCCAGATATCCTTGTAGAATTAGTGTGGCAGCCATAGCATCATATCTGATTTTTCTCTTTGTTTTTTTGGTATTAGTAGTTCGTTTAAGGCGCCTTGCTGATACGGTTGTCAGGCGTTCATCCCTGAACTGTATCGGAATATTAGTATGATTACTTAGTTTTTGAGCGAAATCCTGTGTTTTTTCAGTTTGTTTGCTTGTAGTTCCGTCCATTGAGATCGGTAAGCCTATTATTATCTCTTCAACTTGTTGCTGTACAATAATGGCAACAATAGCTTCAGCATCTGCTATATCATCTTTACAGTCTATAATAGTAAATGGGCTGGCTAATCTGGCATCAGGGTCGCTTAGGGCTACCCCAATTCGCTTGTCTCCAATATCAAGTCCTAATTTTCGTGCTATGTTTACCTCTAGATTAGATTAAGCTTTTTACCAAGTTTAGAGCTTCATCTATTTTATCTTTATTTTTACCGCCGGCTTGAGCCAGGTTAGCCTTACCGCCACCGCCGCCGCCGGTTACCTTGGCTACTTCCTTCACTATCTTAACGGCATCATAGCCTCTAGCCACTAAATCTGGAGTTACTGCAGCCAGAAAAGCGGGTTTATCCTGGTTAACTGTTCCCAGTACTATTATGCCACTTTTTAATCTTTCCCTGAGCAAATCACACAGTTCTCGTAGCGTCTGCATCTGTAAAGATGGTACCTTGGCTGCTAATACTTTCACGTCTTTAATTGTTTCAACCTGATTTAATAAAGATTCCGATTTTATTTGGGCTATCTGGGTCTCCAGGGTCTGAATTCGCTTATATTGCTGGTCTCGTTCTGCAATGAGGTCATCTAATTTAGCTAAAAGATTTTCCTCTTTGGTGGCTAATTTGTTGCTCATTTCGGCCAAGAAGAAAAGGCGTCGTTCAATATAGGTTTCAGCTCCTTCACCAGTAATGGCTTCAATGCGGCGTAATCCGGCACCTATACTGTGTTCGCTAAAAATATGGAAGAAGCCAATTTCTCCGGTTGAAGAAATATGAGTACCACCGCATAATTCAGCACTGATAATTGGCTCGCCGATTTTTATTACCCGGACTACTTCTCCATATTTTTCGTCAAATAAGGCGATTGCACCTTCAGTTATAGCCTGTTTATAGGGCATTTCCTCACTGTATACTGTCAGATTTTGGCGGATTTTATCATTGACAATATGCTGTATTTCCTTTAATTCCTCTTCTTTTATTGCGGTTAGGTGAGTAAAATCAAAGCTAAAGCGTTCTGCTGTTACCAGTGATCCTCTTTGTTGCACATGGTCACCTAATATCTGGCGCAAGGCAAAGTGAAGCAAGTGGGTGGTAGTATGATTACGAGCAATATCAAGGCGGCGCTTCTTATCAACCTCGACTGCAACTTCATCTCCCACAGTCAGGCTGCCTTCAGTAACATATCCTTGATGAATAATAATATCTGTTGAAACTCTAAGGGTATCGGTAACCAGGAACCTGCCTGATGCTGTATATATTTCACCGGTATCGCCTGCCTGTCCTCCCATTTCTCCGTAGAAAGGTGTAGATTTAAGGATTATACCTGCTTCCTGCCCCTGCTCTATATTTTTGGTTGATTCTTTATTTGCGAGGATACCTGCGATTATGGTCTTTTCTGCCAGTTTGGTGTAACCGGTAAAATTAGTTTTGCTAATATTAAGCTGACTTTGTAGGTTGATTTCTATATCTAAGCTTAATTCAAATTTATGAGCTGCTTTTGCTCTCTCTCGCTGCTTTTCCATTTCTCTCTCAAAACCCACCAGGTCTACTGAGAGATTATGTCCGGTGGCAATCTCCTTAGTCAGCTCTACCGGGAAGCCATAGGTATCATATAAACGAAATATATCTTTGCCTGAGATTTCTCTAGTCTGGCCGTTTTTTTGTTTAGCTACAATATTTTCGATTAGTTCCAGACCAGTGCTAAGTGTTTCTCTAAATCTGGCTTCTTCAGATTTAATGACATTGACAATGAAGTCTTGTCTTTGTGCTATTTCTGGATAAATATTCCCTAGTTGTGCGATAGCGGTCTTAGCTGCTGTTACTAATAGTGGCTTATCAGCGTTTAATCTGCGGCTAAATAGTGCGGCGCGGCGTAATATTCTGCGTAGCACGTAACCGCGCCCTTCATTACTGGGAGTTACTCCATCCGCGATGAGAAACGCAATTCCCCGACTATGTTCAGCGATTACCCGTAAAGCATGGTCAGTATCATTATTAGAGCCATATTTTACTTCTGCAGATTTAGTAATACATTCTAATAGTGGAATGAAGGCATCAGCTTCATAAACAGATATTTTACCTTGCATTATAGCTGCCGTTCTTTCCAGGCCCATACCGGTATCAATGTTGGGTTTTGGCAGCGGAGTACGCTGTCCTTCTCTATCCTGATTATACTGAGTAAATACTAGGTTCCAAATCTCAGAAAAACGGGCGCAATCACAATCAGGAGCACAGCCAGCTTTTCCACAGCCAAACTCTTCTCCGAAGTCATAGTGGATTTCGCTGCATGGTCCGCATGGTCCGGAATTACCGGCTGGTCCCCAGAAATTATCTTTCTCACCAAGCCTGACGATTTTTTCCTCAGGGACACCTATCTCACGCCAATAATTAAAGGATTCATCATCTTCTAAATAAATAGTTATCCAGAGGCGGTCCGTAGGGAGTTTTAGGATTTGGGTAACAAACTCCCAGGCCCAATTTATTGCTTCTCGCTTAAAGTAGTCACCAATACTAAAATTACCCAGCATTTCAAAAAAAGTAAGATGAGTAGAATCACCTACCAATTCAATATCAGTAGTGCGAAAGCACTTTTGGCATGATGTCAGGCGTTTATTAGGAGGGGAAGCCTCACCTAAAAAATAAGGTTTGAACTGCACCATGCCAGCACTGGTAAGTAGTAAAGTAGGATCTCCTTTAGGTATCAGGGAAGAACTGGGAATAATGGTGTGTTCTTTTCCTTTGAAGAAGCCTAAAAATGCTGTTCGTATCTCGTCACTAGTCAATTATTATTCTCCATCCGTTTAAAACTAATTATTATGATTTTAAAGGCAAGGCGTACTGGCTGTCAACGAGATTTAGGGTACCATTACCTTTAATTGATTTTCTTCTGTAGTGCAGATACAATGAAACAGATGTTATTTGGGAGGGTACATTTGTCCGAATTTAGGCAGGACCCGACTACAAAAGAATGGATTATTGTGGCTAGCCACCGGGCAAAACGTCCTCACGATTTTATCAATAAGCAGCATGAGCCTGATATTCCTTCTTACGAAGCTAAATGTCCTTTCTGCTCCGGTAATGAATATCTCAGCCCAAACGAAATATTTCGTTATCCGGCAGATGGAAACTCCAGCTGGCGAGTCCGCGTGGTTACCAATAAGTATCCGGTATTAGTTCTGAACGGTGGAACTCAGCATAGAGAAGAATCGGATTTCTTTAATAAAATGAGCGGAATTGGTGTTCATGATGTAATAATTGAAACTCCGGTTCATAACAGGTTTATTTATCTAATGACGGATGATGAAGTATCAGAACTTCTCGCAGTGTACCGGGAGCGATATCGACAATTAAGTACTGATGCCAGGATAAAGCTTATCATAATATTTAAAAATCATGGGAAAACTGCGGGGACATCTTTAGTACATCCCCACTCTCAATTAGTTGCTACCCCCATAGTGCCAGCAGAAAATAACAGGCAATTTGAAGTAGCTATTGATTACCGTAATGATACTGGCAGGTGTCTTTATTACGATATTATTGACCATGAACTAAAATTTAAAGAGCGTGTTGTTATCGATACAAATGAATTTATAGTATTTCATCCATTTGCTTCGCGGGTGCCCTTTGAAACTTGGATTATGCCCAAGAATGGTTTAGCTTCATTTGGTAACATATCCATGCCGGATCTGGTCAATCTGGCTCCGGTTTTAAAAATGACATTGCAGAAACTTCATATTGCGTTAGCTAACCCGGATTTTAACTATGCTATTCATACCGCACCGGTAGGTGATGAGGATAAGGATTATTATTCCTGGTACATACGGATAGTACCGCGTCTTACCTCTATAGCTGGCTTTGAGATTGGTTCTGGTATGTATATTAACACTGCCTTACCTGAAGAAACAGCTGAGTTTATCCGGAATACTTAAACAGGATAATCAGTGGAATTTTAAGATTCCACCAGGCTTTTAATTAATTTCAGTTCGTCTCTTACCAGTCTAGGCATCAAGAAGTTATTCTGAATGTGCTCTCTGCCTTCCTGACCTAATTTCTTAGCCAGGTCAGGGTCCCGAAGCAGTTTGATGACTTTTTCAGCACATTCCTCAATATTATTAATGAGGTAATCGGTAAGATTGCCGGTCATTTGTAGTGGAATACCTCCGGCGTTACCAGCAACTACAGGTCTTTCTTTCCATAGCGCTTCGGCAATTACTAATCCAAAACCTTCTTTAATGGATTTTTGGATAACTACATCGCTGGCTGTTTGAAAAGCATTCACTACCATATTGCCTACGCCGGTTAAATTACTGAATACGTGTATATCCTCATCTTTATCTGCCTCTTTATTAATAGCAGTAAACAGTTCCCAGCCTTCAGGATCGTCATTAGCTATAGAACCAATCAGAGCTAACTGGACATCCGGTACCTCTTTTTTAATTAGGCGATAGCATTCTATTACACCAAAAGGATCCTTCCAGGGGTCAAACCTGGAGATTTGGCTGATAAGTGGCCGGTTCCGGTGTATATCAAGATTATCAGCCATCTGTCTGCAGAGTATTCTGGGCAGAGCCATATTCTTGGTGCTGAAGGGGTCAATGGCCGGAGCGATAATCGAAATATGTGGATATTTAATATCTTGGGGAACAAATTTTTCCATAGTGAATACGGCTGCGTCATACTCTTCGATATAAGGCTTTAGAAATTGCCAGACATCGTGATTTGGCGCAGCACTATCCAGATGACAGCGCCAGATCCATTTTGCGTTGGTATTCTTGGAGAAGTGGTGTAATGCTGCTGGCTGAGGATCATTAACGATAAAAACATCATAATTGGAATCTAACTCAAGTGCATTTATTTTATTATTGTCCAGGTAAATTATCTTAATTTCATCTTCTAAACTATATTCCCCCCCTTGCAGGGCATTGTGCAGGGATTTAGTGATTGTAAAGAATCTTCGGTCACCGCGGATGACCTGCCAATCAGCGTGAATACCTACTCCGCGCATTAAAGGAATATGGGAAAATAATAGTTCAGCTACTCCGCCTCCAAACGGTGTAGAATTTATATGGCATATACGGATTCCTTTAAGGTCACTAGCCAGATTTTCAATTTCGTCTATAAGTTCACTTTTCAGTACCAGACGATATTTCTTGATATCTTTAGTACTAAGTGATAATTTTTCCAGCATATGCTAATCCTCCGAGTTTATAACGAAAACATGAGTTACTGTAAGGAGTAATATTGAGCTTTTCAATATTTCAGTATTATAGTGGTAATAGGTTATGATTTCCAGATTACTTACAGGATTTATCTAAGTATTCTCTTAGCTCTTGTCCATAGGTCGGGTTTCGTAAGCCAAAGGATAATACAGCCTTTAGCCAGCCAATAGGGGTTCCGGCATCGTATCGTTCTTCACTGAACTCATAGGCATATATTGCTTGTTGTTTTAATAATAGTTGCAGGGCATCGGTAAGCTGGATTTCCTTATTTTTACCAGGTTGAGTAACTTGCATAACATTAAAAATCTCGGGGGTAAGGATATATCTGCCTACGATTCCCAGGTTGGAGAGAGCTTGTGCCGGCTCTGGTTTTTCTGTAAGGCTCAAGACTTCATGAATATGATCTGAAATTGTTCTGGGATCAATGATACCGTATTTTGGTGCATCTTTTTTAGCAATGCGCTGAACGGCTACTACGCTGCTTTCATATTGCTCATAGACGTCTACCATGTGTTTTAACAGAGGCGGTTTGCTATCAATAATATCATCTGGCAGTAGTACAGCGAAAGGTTCATTGCCAATAAAGTGTCTTGCGGTTAGAATAGCATGGCCGAGACCTAACTGTTCTTTTTGTCTGATGTAACAAACGTCAACCAGCGTAGATAGTTTACGTATCTCTTCCAGAAAACCAATCTCCCCTTTTTTCTCCAGAAAATATTCTAATTCAAAAGAGCGGTCAAAATAATCCTCTATGGCTCTTTTACCTAGAGCAGTTATTACAACGATCTGCTCTATACCAGAATTAATTGCTTCCTCTACAGCATATTGGATTAGCGGTTTGGTTCCTAATGGCAACATTTCTTTAGGTTGGGCTTTAGTAATAGGTAAGAATCGTGTTCCCCATCCGGCTGCAGTGATAACTGCCTTGCGAATCTGCATCTTACTCTCCTCGTTTCAAATTTTGTTGAAAGGCAAAGATAGCAGCCCCAAAAACACCAGCATCATTTCCAAGCTGGGCAGGGACTATCTGCACAGTATTAGCAGGTAGCTGAAAGGCTTTTTCCCTCACGATTTGTTTGGCTGGATTAATTAAAAGATTCCCCATATTTGCTGCTCCGCCACCAATAATAATCATTTCGGGATTAAAGATATTAACTATGTTTACCATACCTATTCCCAGGCAGGTGGCTGCCTTAAAGATAACCTTCGATGCTAAAAAATCTCCGTCCTGAGCGGCTTTCAGCACTTCCTCCGCTGTAATATCATTTACATTAACTAGAGATGATTTCTCTCCTTGTCTGATGCGTTTTATTGTTTCTCTGGCAATCGCTTTACCAGAGACTAACATTTCCAGACAACCAACATTTCCACAGGTGCATTTCGGTCCGTTAGTACTAATTGTCATATGTCCTATTTCACCAGCGGTACCATTTGTACCTGAATATAGTTTACCATCAATGATAATGCCTCCGCCAATGCCGGTGCCTATTGTAAGTAAAATAAGATTATTTATCCCTTGCCCGGCACCGAAGTGATGTTCTCCTAGTACAGCGGCACTAGCGTCATTAATGAGGTAAGTATTAACGCTGTATTTTTCTTTTACCATATCTCTGAGCGGGATATTATGCCAGCCGGGGAGGTGCGGAGATGACGTTACCAATCCCTTCTCAGTATCTATAGCTCCAGCGGCGGCAATACTTATGCTGTTTAGTTGAGATGGTTCAATGCTTATTTGCCAGAGAATACTGTTTATCGATGAAAATATCCGTTCAATTACGGATTGAGGTCCTTCATCGGCAAAAACGAAACAGTATTCTCTGGCTAATACTTCTCCTGCAGGTGAAATAATAGCAGAGAGTAATTTAGTACCGCCTAAATCAATGGCTAAAACTGGTAATTCCGGCTTTTTTATTTTGCGCATCGGGAATATTACTTTACCTTACCATGATTAATTTGTCCAGTTGTAAGTTGACATAAATTATGTATTTTGTTAAATTTAATTTGTGGTAAATGTCTTTAATAATATCAATTTAGTTAGAGAAAATCTCAAGCGAGTACCTTTTGGGCTTATTACTGATGTTGACGGTACCATAAGCCAGATTGCTCCCACTCCGCAGCAAGCTGTAGTTTCACCACTATGCCGTAAATATCTGGCTGAACTATGTAATCAAATAGCGTTGGTAGCAGTTATTTCCGGGAGGCAGGTCACTAAAACCAGAGATATGCTAGGCATAAAAGGAATGATTTATGTTGGTAATCACGGTATGGAGAGATTTAATGACAGGTATGTAAATCTCTTGCCAGATACTCAAGATTATCCCAGTATAATAAAAGCCACGATTGAAGAAATAGCTCCCTTTCTATCTATGGAAAATATTATTATAGAAAATAAAGGAGCAGTTGCCTCTATTCACTATCGTCTTTGTTATGATCATCATTTAGCTCAGGAACATATTCTAACTGTATTAAATTATTCACCTCATGCTAAAAATCTGTGGATTAGGCAGGAAAAGATGGCAATTGAGTTACTGCCGCCAGTTGATGTCAATAAAGGTACTGCTATATTGTCGTTAATAAGAGAATATGGGTTAAAAGGTGGCATCTATATGGGTGATGATATTACTGATATTGATGCATTTAAAGCGATACATTCTGCTGGTTATGATTTTGATTTCCAGGGTTATGCTATTGCTATTATTAGTTCGGAAACACCTGAAACAGTTACTCAGGAGGCGGATTTTACTTTGAAAGGGGTAGATGATGTCGAGCGTTTTCTCAAATGGTTTTCTAATACCGTTCGTGAGCAAGGTTAACTGCGTCTTTTAGTAAGCATAGAAGCCAGTTAGTAATATCCTCTGTCTCTATTGACCTTTTAAGTGCGTTAGCTCGCTGGTGTCTTTCCTTAGCAGGCATTGTTAATGCCGCATACAAGGCTTGAGTTGTTCCTTCAAGGTCAGCTGGTGCTATAGTTAAAGCATGTGGTCCCAGTTGTTCATGGGCACCGGCTGTTTCTGATAATATCAGTACTCCATCACGCTTATTAACGGTGGGACCTTCTTTGGCTACCAGATTCATTCCGTCAATAACAGCATTTACTATAAGCACATCATATAGACGCATTCCGGCAATAGCCTGAGCGTAATTATGCTCATAAAAATAGTCAATAGGATGCCAATTTTCATTTTTATACTTATTATTAATTGTCTCTATCTGTTGAATTACATCTTGTATATATCTTTTATATGGTCTAAGGTGGGTTCTGGTGGGAACTAAAAAAGCAATAAATTTAACTTTTCCTATGAATTGAGGGTAACGTGTTAATAGTGCATCAAAGGCTCTAAAGCCGCGAATGATGTTTTTGCTGGGCTCGGCTCTATCTACGCGGACTATAGTCTGCTCTCCATATAGAGGCTGTAGCTCCCTCTCATATTCCTTTACTATGCTGGAGGAAACCATTTTCTTAAGGCCAGTGACATCAATAGATATCGGATAGGCTTTTACATGAACCAAATGGTCATTTGTGCGAATAGTCTGCTGTTGGTAGTTTATTTCTGCATTTTCGATAAATGATTGGCAGCATTGAAAGAAACTAAGTACATCTCGGTTTGTTTGCAGACCGATAATGTCAGCAGTGCATAGGCTTGTAAAGATTGCCTGACGCATGGAATTTGGCAGTAGTTGCCAGTAGCATGGTGCCGGCCAGGGGATATGGATAAAGTGCTGGATAACCAGATTTGGCATCTGCTCTCGAATATAATTGCTGGTTAAGTAGAGATGATAATCATTTAGCATTACTATTGGCGGAGATTCACTTTGCGATGCTAAATTAACAACTGCTTGAGCAAAAGATTGATTAACCGGTATATAACCATTTTCCCAAGCATCATGTACCGTATGGTCTATATTTGGCGTGCGAGGTGAATTCCACATGTAATGTTGGAGAAACCAGAGAAGAGGATTGCAAATAACACTATAATATTTATGATATATATTCCTGTCGTTAATAACAAATTGCAGATATAGATTTTCATCAGATAGCGGTACTCTAAAGCGTTGTTTCTGTGCCTTTAGTGCTGCTAGTCTGTCTCCTTCTCCCATAACACTGGCAATCCAGTTGAGTTCTACATACTTTGCCAGGCTGGAAAGGGCAGTAACGACACCACCGCTACCGCGATGTGGCTGCAGTTGTTTATCTTCAGTCAGATGATATTCAATAGGTCCTCGGTTACTAGCTAGAATTATATTCCTTGGTGATAAATTTTGGCTACAAAATTCTTCCAGCCGTGAGCCGGTATTTTTTTGATTTGCCGCTACCATTGTCCCCTCCTGATTAAGGTTATTATGGGGAGATTTTTTGATAGGCGTTTTGGCTTGTCTAATAAATTGTTTTTAGCGTTAATCTGTAATTTTACCATTCTATCATTAAGTATGTCAATTTTGAAGAAAGGAGAGCGTAGTATCTGTCTGAGTAAAAATTGGAGTATTAGTTATAGCTTACCTTATTGGCTTAATTCGGCAATCAGGATATTGAGTGCCAGTTCCCCCTCGTATTTTCCGGTCTTTATAGAGAGATCAGCTTCTAGGAGTTTTTGATATACCTTTTTAATTCGTACCAGAGGATATCTGGTAGCTTGCGTTGTCAGTTTTTGCCAGGTAAAATCAGCAGTTAACCTGAGCTTATTACGAATCTCCATTTCTGACCTTTCCTGATTTCTTAATTCCTTTAATCTGATAATCATACGAACCTGTCGTGATAACATAACTAGTAGGTAGGAGGGGCTTGCCCCTCTAATTAATAACTGGTGTAATAATCGCTCAGCTAAGCCGACTTTAAATTCAATAATAGCATCTACCATAGCAAAAACATTATCTTCTTGAGCATGGCTAACTACTAGTCTGACATCTTTTTCCTCAATACAGCGATTCGAAACAAAAAGGATCAGTTTGGTTACTTCATTAGACATAATCCACAAATTACTGCCGATAAGTTGGGCCATCAGGTTTACTGCGTTGGGGGATATGGTGCCCCCATTCTTTTTAACATAATTTTGAATCCACTGGAGCAATTTGTCACCTCTCAATAGAGGGAAAAACTTAACCTTTGCCTTAGTTGAAAGCTCCGTGAATAAAGGATTGCGGTTATTTATTCTACCGCTTATCAATACCAATATTGTACTATCCGGAAGATGGTTCATAGAGTCACTTAGTGATTTATATTCGTTTTGTTTATTTGTTCGCTGCTTTGTTTTCTGGCGGTACCTGGCTTTATTTGCAGGTTCAAATCGTTCAAGTAGTCCTTTAATGATAACCAGTCGTTTTTCAGCAAGAAATGGCGGTGTTTCGCAAACTCCTCTTAATTGACCTGTAGTTATTTCGTGACCTTCAAGTACGGTAGTATTTACTTCTAAAAGCGTTTGATTACTTATACTATTTTTTATATCTCTAAGTGATTCGTTAATGGAATAATCGTCTTGACCCGATAATATATATAACAAAGCATGCCCTCTATTTTAATAGTCTCTCATATTATCACATTTTTTTTAGTTGGAGCGAGTTATTAAACTGTGGTAATAATAACTATTTTTAGTAATTAGTTTTTATTGAAGAATAATCATGTAAAGAGTAGAATAATAAATATAATAAATAGTAAGGCTTCGCTTGTTAAGCTTCACGAGAGATGAGAGGAGAGGCAAGATGACAGAAATATCTAATGAATTAGAAAAGCTGGCTGTTATAGCTGCTGATTTAGGGCTTTCTGCTGATTTGAGAACCAAGGCCATTCAATTGATTGGTAATATTGGCACTCATGAAGCGCTTATTGCTTTATTGGCTTTAGTAGCTAATAAAGATTTGGCAAAAGAGGAAAGAGACCTTGCTATTCAGCAAGCCCGTGAAATAATAAAGTCAGGACGTTAATGAAGTGGTAGATATTGGTATCATAGGGCTAGCTAAAAGCGGTAAAACAACTGTCTTTAGTGCGTTAACAGGCGGTAAAAAAGGTACTGGGGGGGCTGTGGTGAATGTTGGTGTAGTCAAAGTACCTGATAATCGCCTTAATATTTTAGCTGACATATTTCACCCTAGGAAAGTAGTTTCAGCTGAGGTAACTTATCATGATATAGAAGCTTCAGCCCAAGTTGCACTGAAAGAAAAAGGAATAAGTGGGCAGTTACTGGCTCAGCTTAGTAATGTAGATGCGCTTATTAACGTAGTCCGTGCCTTCAGTGATGATAGTATTCCTCATATGGAAGGTAGTTTAGATGTTGGGCGGGATATTGCCACTATTGATCTTGAACTTGCCTTTTCTGACCTGGCTATAATTGAACGCAGGTTACAGAGAATAGATACATCCCTAAAAGGGGCTAAACAAACTGAAAAACAGGCTCTTCTCCAGGAACAACTGATGCTGGGAAAGTTTAAAACTGAACTGGAAAATAATGTCCCCATTCGGGAGTTGCAGTTAAGCCCTGCTGAATTCCGGGCGGTTGCTAATTATCAGTTTCTTACGGCTAAACCGTTGCTTATTCTGGTTAATATTGGAGAAGATCAGTTATCTCAAGTGATCTCTATTGAGAATGATCAGAAATCACAGTATGTAAGACCACAATGTTCACTTATAGCTCTCTGTGGTGAACTGGAAATGGAATTGGCACAGCTGGATGAAAATGCTGCCAGTGGTTTTCAGGCGGAGTTCGGTATACAGGAGTCAGGACTTGGCCGTGCGATTAAGCAATCCTATGGCTTACTGGGATTAATTTCATTTCTAACTGTAGGTTCTGATGAGGTTAGAGCTTGGACAATTAGAAATGGAACCAATGCCCTTAAAGCTGCCAGTAAGATACATTCGGATATAGAACGAGGTTTTATTCGAGCGGAAGTGATTAGTTATCAAAACCTGATGGACTGCGGCAGTCTATCTGAGTCTCGTAAAAAGGGATTATTGCGGTTGGAAGGTAAAGACTACATTGTTCAGGATGGTGATGTGATTAACTTTCTTTTTAATGTCTAATTAATAAGCCTGTTATGATAAAACTATATGCTTCCATCTTTTTTACGTATTTTAATATTCATTAAATTAGCTATAGGTATCATAAAATAATTTCGGCCTTATATTATATTGGCGTTGGTTAATCAGTATCAGAAGAAGCGTAGGGTGGCTCTGTAACCAGGCGTTCCAGTACATCATACCAGGTATAATCTACTAGAACTACATCATTTGTATTTGGAACTTGTATGTAATAGGTATTTTCGGTGGGTGTTTTATTTCCTACGGTAATGTTCATAATATTTTCATTTGTTAGAGTTAATGTTATTCGCATTTGCGGTTGAGTTAAACCAAATTCGGTAAGCTGTTCAGCTGTAGCATCCTGAGCAACGATTTTTTCTACTCCGGGGCCACTTAGCAGAAGTGGAATACCTCCTCCCCATCGATCTGAATCTACTTTAGATTTTTCCGGGTTATCAAAATACCATGGGAATTGATCCCCCTCAACTATTTTGACGAATGCTTCACTTTGGTTTTCTTGAGGGAGTTCTATAATAACATGTTGTATTTCATCTATATCAATGGACCATACGAATGTTTTTGACTCTTCCTCCGGAGGAGGATCTGTGTTATTGAAAAAGATAAAATACCCTCCTAAAGCCAGGAGAATGACAAGCAGAATAACTATATTTCTGATTCTCAAGTAATTTTAACCTCTATTTAAGTATGTTTTACTGGCGTCTTCTCCACCAAACGATACCGCCAATTGCTAATACTATTAGTGGTATTAGGCCTATACTGGAATAATTAATGAAATTTGTTGCTTGCGGACCAGCAGTTAGCCTCCGGAATGGAAGAACCTTATGATGGATTGAAATTAGTTCCGTCTCTTCAGTTAACCAGGTTATTGAGTTGAGAAATAAATCACTGTTATTTCCGGATTCATAATGTTCATTTGAAGCAAAGTCGGAATCACCGATTATTATCAGACGGGTTAACTTACTTGTACTTGTGATTTCTCCTTCGGTTGGAGAAGCGGCTATGAGAACACCGATGGAAAGAGGTCCCTTGAGGTCTATTCCATCATTAAATTCGGGTTCTTCTGTGGGTATTAGCTCTCTTTCTAACCAGCTGTCTTTGCTCGTCCAGACCAGTGGTAACATTTCAATAGTATCCGGGCTTTCCGCTTCTTCCTGAGGAATGATGGCGACAGCACCGGGGAAATAGGTAGCTGGTAGTCCAAAGGCAGATTTATCAGCAGCTACTCGGGGCATGTCCTTATTAGGGCTAATATAGGAGGATGGGTCAATAATAGTCCCGTCCTCGATAGTAACTCCCCATGAAGAAACCAATTGTGAAATATCTTGAGGAAAGCTGGGATTTATTAGAATAAGTGTTTGCCCTCCGGCTTTGAGATAGTGCTCAATGATATCAGCTTCATTACTGGTAAAAGATTCTTTTGGGGCAGCAATTATTAACGCTGCACAGTCGTCAGGTATAGCGGGGTTAGTAGTTAGGTTCAATGTAGCAACTTTGTAGAGGTCATCAAGCAGGCCTTCCCTTACTTTGCTATAGTCTGAATTAATGCTATTTTCATTGTGTCCAATGAGGAAGTATATCTTTTTTTGGACAGCTCCGGTGATTTCCAGAATAGCGCTGGTAAAGGCATGTTCTGCTTCCAGAGAAACCTGCTCTCCTTGTTCACCTGTTTGTACAATAATTTCCTCTGGTGGAACTAACCGGCGTTTATCTTCACTTTCGAAGATTACAGTTTGGTATTGTTTAATGCCATATTCTCTTGCCTGATCCGGGTGTTCATCAGGGTCAATTATATCTATGGTGATCTGATCAGTATAATTCTGGTACTCGGTTAACAAATTGGTGATATAGCCACCAAAGCCATAAGGGTCTTCGGGAGTGTAGAAGTAAATGGTATGTATTGGTGTTTCCAAGTCACTCAGAACTTCTTTTGTCTGGGCGCTGAGAGTAAATTGTGCCACACCGGTTAGATCAAAACGGTGATAGTTATCAATACTAATGGCATTAATTATAAGAGTGATGCCGATAAAGATGGATGCCATTACTGTGGCGCCCATGCCAAATTTCCCGCGTCTACCCGTTATCGCACTGCTAATTTGCCTGTAATCAATAATGAAACCTATGGCCAGAAGTATTATTCCTAATGCAATAATAATCCATGCTGCATATCTTATACCAGGTATCGACAGCATAACTATAAGTCCTATTACCAGAGCTACTATTCCGAGTATAGCGATTAGTCCCGAAGATATAAAAGAATTAGGTTTGTTCTCCATTTAATTCCACCTGCTGTTTTCGAGGGATCTTGTTGCCAGAAACAGGAATAAAGCTGTAATACTCAGGTAGTAAATTATGCTTCTGGTGTCAATTATGCCGGTCATAAAATCGGGAAAGTGAGTTGAGAGTGACAGATAATTAAAGATTTCCGCGAGAGCCGTAGGAAGCAATCCTGCTGCCGAACCGGCAAACCACAGTGCACCCAAAATCCCTCCGGCGACTACTGCTGCTACAATTTGGTTTGATGTTAGTGATGAAGCAAATAGTCCCACTGCCAAGGCAGTACAACCCAACAGCAGGAGTCCAATGTAACCGGTAATAATAGGTCCTATATCAGGGTCTCCAAATATTAATAAGAGAATAGGATAGTAAAAGGTGAGTACCAGCATTGCTGCGAGGATACCCAGACTACCAAAAAACTTTCCTAATATTATTTCACTGTCTCTCAATGGTGCCGTGAGTAATAATTCTAAAGTACCTAATTTTCTTTCTTCAGCAAGTAAACGCATGGTAAGTACTGCTGCCAGTAATAATAGTAAAATACTGCCAATTCCTAAGAATCCTCTAATACTAGTTTCAAAATAGGTAGCAGAACTGATGCTGAAGAAAAATCCGGTAAGTGCCAGAAATATTCCACTGACTACATAGGCCATAGGTGACGACAGGTATGATTTAAATTCCTTAATGGCAATGGTTGTAATGTTTTTCACTCTCCGGGCTCCTCTTCAGTGGTTAATTTAAGAAAGATATCTTCCAAGCTCATGTCTATAGATTCTAGAGAGAGCAGTGTCCATCCATTTTGAACCATGGTTTCCATTATTTTAGCACGAGGGTCCTGCTGTGGCGGGCACTCAATAATATAATGATGATTCTCATAACTAACCTTCAAAATACCTTTAATTCGGCTCAGACGGTCAGTTACTTCCTTACTTGGACCCTCCACTTCCAAGCGTATACGTTTGGAGCCGCTTATTAAGGAAGATAAATGCTCGATACGGTCTTCAGCTATAATCTTACCTTCGTTAATGATTATTACTCGTTCGCAAAGCATGCTTACTTCAGGTAGAATATGGGTGGATAGTATAACAGTGCTCTCTTTACCCAGTTCCCTGATTAGTTGCCTGGTCATTGCTACTTGTAGAGGATCTATTCCAATGGTTGGTTCATCTAGAATTAGAACCTTTGGTTTATGAATAATTGCTTGAGCTACTCCAACACGCTGCCTGTATCCCTTTGATAGCTTTCCGATAATCGAATTAGCATATTCTTCAAGGTGACAGATATTGATTACTTCTTCTATTCTGGACTTTATAGTGTTCTTATCGACTTTTCTAATTCTGGCTAAAAAATCCAGGTAGGATGTTACTGTCATATCGGTATATAGCGGCACTGCTTCCGGAAGATAGCCGATTAATTGACGAGCCTCTAAAGAATGATTTCTTATATCGTAATCAGATACCCAGATATTACCCTGGCTTGGGGCTAGAAATCCGGTAATCATGCGCATAGTAGTTGTTTTCCCTGCGGCATTAGGCCCCAGAAGTCCTACTATTTCCCCTTTTTCTACATTGAAGCTGATATTATCTACGGCAAGGCGTTTCCCATAATATTTGGTTAAATTTTCAACACGTATCATTTATGCACCTTAATAAAACTGAAAAAAAGCACCCATGTTTCTTACAGATATTTTGCTTTATCTATTACAGTTACATCACTTTGTTTGTCAGCATTTTACTTCTTTTAAGATGAATTTACAAGTTCTTTTTAAGCGACTTATAGTGGTTAAATATTTAATAATTATCGCTTTAGTTTGTTAATGCAGATTAACTGATTATCGTTATCATAATCTTATAAATTCTATTGCTTGTTGTTGGTAAATTGACTTCATAAAATAACCTTATTACTAACGGTAGTATCAGAAGGATATAGAATAATACGTGAAATTGAGAGTTTATGAAACAAGCAGAGTGGCGATAGTTGTCTTATTAAATAAATTTCCTTAATGGAATGTTATATATTTATAATAGTGGCGTGTTTAATAATAAAATATTTTATAAACAAGAACACAGGAGTTTCCTTTCCCTTACGGATATTAAACCCCTGTGTTCTTATATTTTGTAATCTATATAGTGCTATTTGCCTCTGGTATTCAGCATTTCCCTTAATACTCGGGATCAATGCTTAGCAGAGGTATTAACACTTACATCATTTCTTTTACTTTCTTGACAATGTCTTCAGCTTTTGGCAGCATCTGCAACTCTATTTCTTGACTGCGTGGTAGCGCTACATTTTTGGCGCCTATCCTGGCTATCGGTGTCTTAAGAGCCTTGGCTACATCTGGAGCTGTCTCGTTAAACCGTAGAGCTATCTCGCCGGCTGCTCCGCCTCTTTTCATAGCTTCGTGAGCGATTAGCAGGCGTCCTGTTTTCTTTACTGAGCTTATTACGGTCTGGATATCCAGAGGAACCAGACTTCGCAGGTCAATTACTTCAGCACTGATGCCTTCTTTACTCAGTTCTTCAGCAGCGGCTAGCGCTTTCGGTACCATACCTGACCATACTACCAGGGTAACATCACTGCCTTCTTTGGTAACAGCAGCTTTTCCGATAGGTACAATATATTCTCCAACAGGTATGTCTACCTTTGGGCCAAAATACATGCCGCCGTAGCCTATGTAGATAACGGGATCATCATCTCTGATGGCAGCAGCCATGAGTCCTTTGGCATCGTAAGGGTTGGATGGCATAACTACTTTTACGCCAGGGCAGTGCATAAACAGCGCTTCTGTGCTGGCACAGTGATGTGCCCCAAAACCGCCACCTACACCGGACCGGCAGTAGATTACCAGTGGCATTGGCCCAGTATAGCCAAATTCCTGCCGAAGTCCGCCAACTTCCATAAAAATACCTTCAAAGGCAATTGTCAGGAAGCCTGCCGTCATCAGCCAGACTATCGGCCTGGTTCCAGTTAACGCCGCTCCCATTCCTGATGCTAGTATTGCCTGTTCAACTATGGGGGTGTCTTTAATCCTGTCGCCAAACTCACTCATGCCCGGGGTTTCCCCAAAGGCACCCTGCATACTGACTAAATCTTCGCCCCACATGGCTACCCGCTCATCTCTTCGCATCTCTTCTCGTATCGCCGCCCCAATGGCACTTACATAGTTAAGCTTCTGTGTCTCTGCCATCTTAAATATCCTCCTTGTCAATTGCAGTCTTCAGGTGATTTTCATAATTACCGAATGGTAATGCTAACGCGGCTTCAGTTGCTTCTTCCAGATCTTTCTTTATCTTTACCTCAAGCTTATTAACATCGTCTTCGGTCAGTATACCCATGTCCATCAGGGTCTTTTGATATCGTGGTAATGAGTCATTCTTCCACCATTCTTCAACCTCACCCTTTGGACGGTAAATCTGCGGGTCACCTTCAAAGTGCCCCATTAAGCGGAAAGTATTTCCGACTACAAAACTGGGTCCGCCACCGTTACGGGCTCTATCAATATATTTCTTCATTACTTCATAGCTGGCAATGACATCATTCCCATCTACGGATTCTCCCGGAATACCATAGG
>JAQTVP010000111.1 GCA_028707015.1 Dehalococcoidales bacterium
AAATAATAAATTAAAAAATGATGAGAGGGCAGTAGTAAGGAATTTTGAAGGGAAAGAGGTCTACCCAACTTGGGAAAAAATAGGGTGGCATTGTGAGGAATATTAATTTGAGTTGGTTTAAAAGATATTGGGCTGAAATCTTAGTATTCGGGTTTGTGTTTGCTATCTTTATGATAGACCTCAACCCCGATATGACCTTTATGTTGAAGGCTGCGGATAGTGTGGGGTATCTTTACTCGGCAAAATACTTATATCCGAGCTATCACACTTCACCTCCATTATACCTATTGGTGAGCCACCTATTTTTAAAGATACCGTTTGGAACGGATGCTTGGAGAATGGGAATTGTCTCCGTAGTTAGTTCTATGGGGGCTTGCGTATTTGTTTACTTGACTATCAATCATCTTATTATAGAAAAGTGGTTAAAGCAAAAGATAGAGAATCACAATGGTTATATAAGGCATAAAGACAGATTAAAGATAGATAAAAGTGCAGCGAAATATGCCTTGCTCGGTGTCTTAATCTATGGCACAAGCGCATTAGTAATCAGCCAGACAATAGTGGTGCAGACCTATGCTACTGTATGCTTGTTAGCAAGTGGGGCGTTTTACTTTTCCCTGCGGAAACAATGGAAGTTGGTAGGGTTGATGTTGGGCATTGGGCTAGCGGTTCATTTGCTCATGGGATTTGTCATGCTGATTATGGTGGCGGTTTATCGTGGGGCGAATAATGGGCGTTGGAATTTAAGGCAGAATTGGAAGGCGATAGCGATAATGCTCTAATTTGGAGTATTCTATCTTTATATTCCCTTGACTAATCGCCCTCCGTATATGTGGTTTCCTTCACCAGAGCAAGTAAATCCTGTGTGGGCGTTTATTACGGATACTATATCAACGATAGATTTTGTGGTGGGTAGCCTTGCTATATGGGATTTACCGAAGCGAATACTTGATACTATCGGAGTTATGGGCGTAAGTATTGGGGTAATAACCATCGTGCCGATTGTCTATTACTTCAGGCATAATAAGGTAATTCGCAATCCACTATTTTGGCTAGCGATGTTCCCGATAATCTTGTTTGCCACAGAACTTGATATGAACACCTATGATTATATGATGGTGTCTATCCCATTCTTGGCGATTATCGCCAGTCTAGGACTTCGGGAGATGGTGGTTGCTTATTTCAATGTTAAACTAACCAAGCAGGCATCTCCGAAGCTCGTAATGACGGGCATCTTGGTGATAGTAACTTGGATAACGATAATTGGATTCGGTATATTCAACCTTAATTACTTTGATGTGGGCAGGACTTTAGACTCGAATCTCAGCACAGTGAGGCTCTATTACCAAGAGTTTGCCAAGATACCAGATGGTGCTATCTTCATGCCGAACTATGCTATGGAATGGGAAGCGATTTATAAATATAATGCTGACTTTGGGAAGCATATCTACCCTATTTGTATGGATATTCTACCGAGTCAGAACTATCGTGACCAATTAAGGAAAGACGGGATAAAATTCACGGATAGCACAAATCCTAACTATAGCATTATGGGTAGGGAAACTGCCCAAAGCATCGTAGCATCAAACGAAAATGTTTGGACTACGATTTCTACAATACCAGAGACCTTGCAGACAGATGTAGTTCTCACCAACGGGGATATAAGCCTTGTGGAGATACTAACCGAGGAAAAACTACATGAGATAGCGGATAATCCTAAATGGTTGTGGAAGCCTTGGAAGCCCTACGATATTATAACGAACAAAATCAGCGTCACCGAATGGAGAAATCAATTGCTATCTACGCACAATGTGAGGTTTTTTGCGTGTCTATTTGTGGGCGGGTGGTTATTAGTGTGGCTATGGGAGAAGTGGAAAAAGAAAAGGGAGTGCGAAGATGAGGATGCCAAAGATACCATTCCTACGAGGTAGGAAAAGCGGACAGGCTTCAACCCCTAGACCTAAAAAACAGAAGCGGATACCTGCAACACCGAAGGATGAGAGGCGGTTGAGGCAGAATGATTATTTAAGGCGTATTAGTGAAAGAAGAAAGGCTTTGAGGTAGATTTATGAATAATAAGCGACCCAATCGCCATAGTAACCCTAGCCAATATGCGAAACGAAATCGCAAAGAGAAATTCAGGTTTATCCGTAAGAAAAAGCGGGAAACAAGGGAATTATTGAAGGCGGTTTTGTCGTGAGTAAATCACGGGTAAGCCCAAGGTTTAGTTTGTTTCAGATAGTGGTCTTGGATTATAGCAATCGCAAGATGCCTAATAATGGTTTTTATGTAGATAAAAAGGGTAGGGGTGTTCGTGAGATTGTAGAGACTATACCTGAAATAACAAAACTAAAATGGGCTAAGAATGGCAAACGGGCTATGGCGTGGGCTAGGAAGTTTGGCTCGGTAATATCGTGCAGGAAGGTAGATAGCCATTTCCACAAACTTGCTATGATAGATTACTTGCGTGTTGAGCCTAAACCAATGGAAGTAGAGTTCAGTGTAGAGGAATTTACAATCGGGCGTGATTCGGAAGTAAAACCTCATGTAAGGCATGAAGATGCTATTGACAAATAACATGCATTGTTGTATTATAAATACATAAGTAACAAAGTAGGTATATAATGGCGAGAAGAAGAATAATAATCCCCGATGGAGTTAGTTGTCCCGATTGTGGCTCGGTTGATTTGACGGGGCGTGGGACAGATTGGAGAGCAAACCCACGTGGGAATAATCCACCGAGAGTTGTAGTTCAATTGTTCAGGTGTAAAAATTGTGGCAAAATATTTGCCGATGGTGAGGTGAAAGACAATGGAAAGACGTGATGATGACCTTGGAGAAGAAAGACCAAGCCGACCAAGGCAAAGACGCAGGTATGACATTGATGATGAAGATGAAGTGAAAAAGCCAGCGAATAATAGGCAATCACTTTATCTATTAGGCGTAGCTGTTGTGCTTAGTTTTTTGGTAGTATTTGTGTGGGCTAATAGTGCTTTGGTTGCCAGAAAAGCCTACGAGATAGATACTACAGGTATTGTTGCTGATATGGGGAAGCAACAGAGTGCTATTACTGCGTTGCAAAACTCGGTGGGTAAGGTAGACGCTATCAACTCGCAGGTATCACAGATAAGTGATAAGGTCAATGCCCTGAGCCAGCAAATGACGACAGTGCAATCATCGTTGGCTGATTATGCGAAAAAAGATAGTCTAACACAGATAAACAATAACATAACATCTCTCCAAAATAGTTTGAACACTATCCAATCGCAGGTGAGTAATATAAAGCAGGTTGACACAAGCGTGTTGTCGGCATCTATTGATACGTTAAAAACTCAAGTATCAGCATTGCAAGCGCAGGTGTTAGCTTTGCAACAAGGTGGCGGAACTGTTACTCCAGGGGATGCTATACAAGTATCGGTAAAAACATTGGGGAATAATGCCCTATCTCCGATTGATACGAAAAATGCAGATGGCACAGCAGGAAGTGATGGCATCTATGATGGCTTGCAAGGGTCAATGCGCATTACATTGACTAATAACACTTTGGTTGATGTAGATGATGCTATTGTTGATTTAGAATTTAATATAGCCCCCGCCGTTCCGACTGCCTTTGCCCCATCGGTATCGGGTGGAGGTGTCCCTTGGCATAGAGAGTACAGCGACCCTCAATTTATGGAATTTTATAATGGGGCTTGGGGATTGTCAGTTCCCGCAGGGCAAACAGTAACATTAACGCTCTCTTTGACTATACAGGGGACTAATAGTAGCGCATGGAATATTAGCGGTGGGTATTATTATCAGTTACAGGCAAGTGCAAGTTAGGGATGGTGATATGGATTTATTACAAAAAACTTTGGGGTGGGCATATAAGAAGGGCATAAAGGATATTCGTGGGAAGATAGAGAAGATTATCAAAAAGAAACGTCTTATATTCCTTGGCGATAATCATCTTTTGTATATAAATAAAGAAGGTAAAAGAAACGAGTATAATTTCGGTCAGGCAGCAAGTAAGTTTATTGTTGAAGGCGGTTGGGCAGACCAAATGGTGGAGTTGGGCATAACTATCAATGATATTGTGAATATCTTGGTAGAGGAATATGCCAAACATAAAAAGGAGGCAAAATGACCAAATTAGTCTTAGAGAGTGAAAATCCATCTAAGGATATTGAGGCAATCGGAAGGTCACGGGCAGGTCGTAATCTTTCAACTAACATGAAGGCGTGGATGTATGTGAACCTTGTTGTATGCATGGTAGGGTTATACTTCATGTTTGTAGTAAGTACGATGATAGGATTAGCCATTGCTATTGCAGGCTGTGCTTCCTTATTTATGTATAGCAATAAGGTAGATAAAATACGGAAGATAATGGTAAAAAGGCTTAAGCGTGAATATAGGGAAGAATTAGATAGGGTGAGGGAATAATGAAGATTATAGCAGAGCAATATTATTACGCCTTGGTTGATGAGATACTCAAAGAAAAACAGCAACAGGCTCATGTATCAAGTCAACCTTTTATCGGTGTTACCGATGAGGAATTGCAAAATGAAATTGGGAAGCGATTGGGTAAACCTTGGGCAGTGGAAATTCGCAAGGTTACATTGTCTGTAAAGGATGTTAATGCTTTAGCAGGGGCAAGATTTTTCGCAGAAACAGGTCGTAGTTTATTGATGGCGTTGGCTATTATAATCCTCGCTTTGTCAGTAGGGGTAAAATATATCCCGAATATGACGGCTCTTTACTACAATCTTTATTATACCCTCTGTGGTGCGGTTGCTCTCATATTCATTTATATATACTCTCATAAGCAGGCGAAGATTCGTAAAGAGTTCAAGTGGAAGTATGGGGTGAGGGATACGGAGGAAGATAAGTAATTGTGGCAAACCATCCTTTTGTCTATATCTCCAATAAGTGAATTGCGGGGTGGTATACCGTTAGGGATTGCTTTAGATTATCATCCAATATTAGTGTATGTTATCGCTATTATTTTTAATATCTTGATTTATTTCCCTATTAGATTTATGCTGGATAAAGTTGGAGATGTAGTAATCAAAATTTCGTTGGTGGAGAGTGCAAGAGACAGAGGTAGGCGGATGGTATCACGATATGGGCTTTGGGGATTGTGTTTGTTCGTGGCTATTCCCCTACCGTTTACTGGAGTTTATACAGCTACGCTTGCGAGTTGGTCGTTAAAATATAGTTATAAAGAATCTATATTACCTATTTCTATTGGCGTGGTTGTAGCGGGTATAATAGTTACTCTGATGAGCCTTGGGGTGATAACATGGGTGAGGGATTAGCAAATGGATTTACTACAGGATTAGCCAGTCTACCGCCTTGGGTTTGGACTTTCATCTTGCTTGCGGTGGTTTGGCTTCTGCATCCCTGGGATAGCATAAAGGGGATTCCCACTTGGGCGTGGATAGCGGTTGGTGTTTTAGCTATATGGGCTTTAATATCAGGGAAGTGATTACTTGATGCTCACACTCACGGATGTTAGGTTTTCCACAAGATAGTCCAAATTGTTCCATGATTTTTGCATATCA
>JAQTVP010000112.1 GCA_028707015.1 Dehalococcoidales bacterium
ACCAGGGCATCCAGGGCCTTTGTCTTGCGTTCCGACCATATAATCATATGCACAGGGCAAAACGGCGACTCGTTTTCATTACAAGTTTCCTCGGGTGTAGCACCATCAAAATCATGGGTATAAACAGCCCTGATATTTTTATCCCATGAGCCAAGCACCGTTCCCAGTTCTTTAGCCATGTTGTAATGATAATAGTTGAATGCCGTGCAGTTACCTTCCTTCAAGCAGGCTATTAAGGCTTGCGTACTGTTGAATCCCATCTTAGCGGCAGATGTTTTCAGGGCTGCTGTTATTACAGTTTCAACAGTATTCACGGGGTCAAATTGGTCAGGTGTAGAGGTATCAGTTTCCACTTTTTTAACTGTGCTCTGCTTCTTTAAGGGTATTTTTTTCAATCTAATAACCCCCCAATATTTTGTTTCTAAATGCTTTCGGATGCAGTCGCAGCCCTATAGTAATCCTCCTAACATGAAAAACTCATAGGAAAAATAAAGCAATTCATGAAAAAACAATGAAAAATCAGGGGGCTAATGCTGTAAAAAAATTTGAAAAATGGAAAGTCTGCCGGATAAATAAATCACGAAAGCATAAATAAATGCAGTTATTCGTCAGGGCAGGCAAACATATAGCCTGTGCCAGGTAGTGTAATGATGTATTTAGGATTAGATGGGTCTATTTCAATTTTCTCTCTAAGATAGCGGATATAAGCTCTCAGATAATCAATGTCATCCCTGTATTCCTGTCCCCATACGGCGCACAATAAATCCTGATGCAGCATTACGTTGTTAGGATTATTAGCAAGATGCCTCAGTAAGGAATACTCTGTACGGGTTAGCGGAATTTTCTTACCTTTCAATTCAACACTATGACGGGCAAAATTAATAACAAGCTCTCCACATTTTAGAGAAGCTGTTATTTTCTCCTCGGGTTTATAGGAACGTCTTAAAACTGCCTGTACGCGTGCTACCAATTCCTTTGCGCTGAAAGGTTTCGTTAGATAATCGTCAGCCCCTACACTAAAACCGAGTAATTTATCGCCTTCTTTTGCCTTGGCAGTCAGCATTATAACCGGTACGTCTGAGAATTGACGGATACGGCGGCATACTTCATAGCCATCAATACCTTGGGGAAACATAATATCAAGCAATATGAGAGACGGGGGAGGTTGCTCCATGGTTAACATTTCGATAGCTGCCTCTCCATTATTGGCCGTTATCACGTCATATCCGACGATACGCAGGATTTCAGCAACCAGTCTTACCACCTGCGGCTGGTCTTCAACAACCAGGATTCTCTCTTTAATGCTAGTGTTCTCCTTTTAATCTTCGAGTTTTTGGCTTAGTCCTTTTAAAGGCAAACTAAAGTAGAATCGGCTTCCCTGTCCCAATACGCTCTCTGCCCATATGCGACCTCCGTGCGCCTCAATAATAGCACGACTGATGGGCAAACCCAATCCGGTCCCTATAACCTGATTTTCTGAATTTGATTTAGCGCGAAAGAACCTGTCAAATAAATGGTTAAGGTCCTCCGGGGCAATACCCACCCCTTCGTCAGCAATACTAATTACTGCATGTTCTTTTATGACTTTCCCTTGCAATATAATCAATCCACCTTTAGGTGAGTATTTTACGGCATTGTCTAACAACTGTCGAATCACTTGTAAAATACGTTCCGGATCAGCATCAACTAAAGGAAAATCATGAGGAAAATCTACTAATAATGTATAATTACGAAAACGGTGCCTCATCTCATCAGCAGCTTTTACGGCCAGATTTTGTAATCTAACGGGTTGGAAATCAATTCTCATTACACCAGCATCAATAATGGATGATTCCAGATAATCAGAAACAAGATTCTCCAGAACATCGCACTCTTTATCAATAATTTCTAAAAATTCTCTTTGTGTCTCAGGTGTAAAATTTGCCTCTTCCATCAGCAAAGCTGTCGAATATCCTTTTATAGAAGTTAAAGGAGTCCGTATCTCGTGAGCCAGAGTAGGAATAAGCGCAGCCTTATAGCGGTCATCACCGACTAAAGTATCTTTATATTTCAAATCGTTACATAAGGCAGTGTTCTCTATTGCACCTGTTATTAAATTGGCTATGACTCGAAAGAACACAAGGGAATCTTCGTTAAACCTGCTTTCCCTATTCAATTTTAGGAAAGTTATTATTCCGTATTTTTTTTCTTTTTTAATCAATGGTAGGCAAATAATGGAACACAGGGAAATTAAACCGGAAATCTTTAATCCCAATATCTTTTCAACAGGTAATCGACTATTTGTTTTAGACTTTTCCTTTGGATATAATTCAGCTTTTCCCGTCTGATAAACCCTGCTAATCATGTCAGTACCCGAATGTAATTTCAATTGCTTTAATGAGTTGATATCAATATCAGGCAGACACTGTGCAATCAATCGGTGGTCAGAAGGATCAGTTATTAGTATAAAACCGGTGTCGATAATTTCTGATTCACGAATAAGATAATCGAGTACTATTCTCAGTTTGGATTCAATTTCCTTGTCGCTTATAAGTATTCTAGAAATATCGTCGATAGCGGACAATAATTTTTGACCTGTTTTTATTTGAGATTGCCTCTTCATAAATTAGTCTATGCCTATCCATTTTTCTACTAAGGAAAGTACGACTCAAATTTAACATATGATGTCTCATTCTTTCAAATATGGTCGGAGATCTCATTCAGGCTCATCTTGTCTCGGAAGAGACTACCTATAATCAAACGAGTGCAAAATTGATTTATAACTAATCATTAAAATCAAGTGAAAAAGAATAAGGTCCGGAAGGTCCGGACCTTATTTTGCATAAGATTTAATCTAAATCACTTATATAAACTGGTGATTAGCGCATTTACCGTAACAGTGACCATTTAGATTGCTGTGTTTTACATGATATACATAAGGTTGTTTGCGGGAGTACTTCAAGTCGCTCATGTGGTATTGAACTACCACATTTATCGCAAAAGCCATAGGTCCCGTTGTGGACTTTTTCCAGTGCATGTTCTATCTCGATGATTTGGTCGTTTAAATGTTTTATGTCCAAATATTTTCTCTCAAGCTCAAAGTATGCAACAGCAATCTCCCCTTGCTTGCTATATGAGTTACTATCTCGCTTCTCACTGACAACTTTACCGGAAATTGATGCCAGTTTCTCAAGCAGGTTTTGTCGCTCCTTCTCAAGATGTTCACGGATGTTTTTAGTTTTCATGATCACTTTTTCACCTCCGGATTTTTAGTTAATCTTTTTATTCCAGTTCGGTTGCTTCGTACGTTACAATATCGGCGAAATGCCATATATATCTATTGGCTTCATCGCGATATAAATGCTCCGGTGTGTCGCTTTGAGCCCTTATATATTCATGGATGCTTGAGCGAAGTGAATCTGAAATTAGCACTCTTTCAACATCCTCATCTCGATTTCTGGCATAATTGATACACGTTTTTACAAACATATGGAATCGCTTCTCATCAATAGCATGACCCCTAAAACGGGTGGGCGATTTCATCCATTGTTCAAAATAGTATTTCACCTTTGGATCGAGCATGTAATTTTCTACCATACTCCCTCCATCATTAAGATACTTTGATAATTAATCTTTATCTTTTACAGCAATACAATAACTGGAATCTGATTAAATCGCTGCCCAGTTTGATGCTAATTTAATCGAATTGTAAGTAGTAAATAAATTCAGGAGCGTGCTTGTAAAAGTCATTTCTAGACAGGAAACAACGAATTTTCTCTGTACTCTGTAGAAACTGAAATCGAAAAGATATGTTAATTTAATATTAGGTAGGGGAATGCAACGTTGCTTCTTAAGCCAATCTTCTGTTTATGCCGATAACGGTGCCATAAATCTGGCATCCACCATTTGTATTGTCCCCAGGATTTGGAAGGTTGCCATAGCGCATCAGGCGCATCTCTTCATTCTGGTAGCATAGAATAACATTTCCAGACGCAGGTTTGGTGTCCGAATCGATGAAGATAACATCTCCTTCTCTAATGTCTGGCTCAAGAGAAAAACCACGAACTAAAAGTCCTTTTACATTTTCACTATTGTTAGATAATCCCCAGGTCGCAAACTGTCCCACATTGAATACCCCAGAATTTAGTCGAGCAACATCAGCTGTAACCGGAATATCCACTGTTTGTATTTCTAATCCGGCTACAGCCTCATCAAGTGTTTTTGGTGGCCCTTTACGGAATCTAGTATTTTCCTCTATATAACCAGCAGCTTCATATAAATCGTTTGGATGAACTTTTAAAGCTTTGGCAAGTGTTAAAAAAGTCTCCGCAGTAGGATTATCAAAGGCATCCAACTCCAGACGAGAAATGTGGCTTCTGGTTAATCCGCTCAATTTGGATAATTCCCACTGTGTGATACCCCTGCGTTTCCTCACTGCCCTGACATATTTTCCCAAACTCATTTATCATTTCGCCCCATGACCCCAGATTTGTTCATTCACACTGCTACTAGTGTAACATGGTATAAATATTATTGTCAAGAGCAATTATATGCTCAATTAGCAGTATTAATTATTTTTTCGTAAATACTTGCAAATTAATTCGTAGTATGCTACTCTAGTAGCATAAAGCCAATTAATTAACTTAAATTCCTTTACCAGATACTTATTTTTCTTTTATTACAAAGTGAAGACCTAGAGGGATTGTTTGTGCCTTAAATGCCTAATATCCAGGTTATCATAGCGAAAATGGAGGACAACAATGCCCGTAGTCGGTACAGTCGAACAACTGGTATGCAGATATTGCGAAAGTAAAATAGTTATTTTCTCTTGGAGAGACATGGTTGCAGCTTGTTGCACTAACACCCAATGTAACGCATACAAGCAAGCACAAGATTTGGAAATAAGGGGAAACTATGAAGAAAAACGAAAAAGAGCCAGCAGAGTATTTAGAAGGGACTGCCACTAAGATCAGGAAATTTAAACAGCCTTTAAGAGCAAATCATAATGATAATAAATATTGATGGAGAAAAGAATTGGGAAGAAAACAGGAAAAAATGCAACAACGGAAAAGATATCAAGAGACGTTCAAAGGGATCAAGCACAATCATGGTACTCGTTCGATAAGAAAGAAGGATGAAAGCGCTCTGGGTAAATAATAGCATCCAGAAACCGTACTTATTATTAGAGCAATATAGGAAAATTATTATTTACTGTGCAAAATTATACCGCCCGGATTATCACCCGTCTACGGGCGGCATAATTTTAATTAAAAACTCTATCATGGCAGAACACGGATTAAATTTTATCGATGGACCAGCATCATAAAAAGGGATTATTGATGGTGATAAATTTGACCGATACAAGAAAAGACATGTATTTAGAGTCAATCCATTATGGTGACTTGACATGGATTAATATTGAAAAACCTACCGAGAAGGTTAAGGAATATCTAGCTCAAAATTATCCATTCCATCAATTGGATCTGGATGACTGCCTGAGCCGGATTCAGCGCCCGAAAATAGATGAAT
>JAQTVP010000004.1 GCA_028707015.1 Dehalococcoidales bacterium
TAAGTTCTTCCCATGAAGCTCTAGCTAGATTATCAATATTATGGAATTCTTTAGCCAAAATACTTGCTGTTTCTTCACCAACATGTAATATCCCCAGTGCAAAGATAACTCTGGCCAGTGGTCTGTTTTTGCTTTTATTGATAGAAGTTATGATATTAGCAGCGCTCTTTTCTGCCATTCTGTCTAAAGTAAGCAGTTTTTCGGTATCAAGGTCATACAAATCTGCTACATTCTTGACTAATCCCGAATTAAATAAAGTGACACTCATTGATTCGCCAATCCCTCGGATATCCATACCGCCACGGGAAACAAAATGATGCAATCGCTCCTGAATTTGAGCCGGGCAGGTAACATTAGTGCAGTAAGACATCACCTCGCCTTCTATTCTGATTACGGGAGCGCCACACTCTGGACAATGTGAAGGCATGGTAAATATTTTTTCCTGCCCGGTACGCTTACTCAAGACAGGACCAACTACCTGTGGTATTACCTCACCAGCTCTCTGTATGATAACGGTATCACCAATACGAATATCCTTGCGCCGGATATCGTCTTCATTGTGTAAAGCAGCTTGTCTGATGGTTACTCCTCCCACCGATACCGGTTCTAATATGGCATACGGATTGAGAGTACCCGTTCTGCCAATACTAATGCCAATATCAAGCAGTTGTGTAGTAGCCTGTACCGCCGGAAATTTATAAGCAATAGCCCAACGCGGCTCACGGCCAATATCTCCCAGTTGTTCATGCATGTCAAGCTGGTTTATCTTGATCACAATACCATCAGCTTCATAGGGCAGGCTATCTCGTTTTTCCACCCATGTCCGATAGAATATTCCAACATCATCACTATTTTCCAACAAAGTATTATTAGGATTTGTTTTAAAGCCGAGGGATTTCAAATAATCCATTGTTTCCCAGTGAGTAGGCGAAACTTGTCCACCTTCAGCGTAACCCAGCATGTAAATATAAATGTCCAAAGGACGATTAGCAGTAATACGGGAATCCAATTGTCTGACCGAACCGGCAGCCGCATTTCTGGGGTTGGCAAATAACGGCAATCCTTCCTCAGCCCTTTGTCTGTTTAACTTATTAAAACCAGCTTTAGGCAAAAATACCTCACCCCGCACCTCAAACCTCGACGGCACATCTCCAGATACTGACAGCGGTATACTCTTAATAGTACGCAAGTTCTGAGTAATATTTTCTCCGCGATAGCCATCACCACGGGTAGCACCAATAGTCAGCTTGCCGTTAACATATGTCAATGCTACAGCTAATCCATCAATCTTATGCTCACCAACAAGGTTAAATTTTGTTCCTTCTGCTAGTTTCATGGTGCGAGTGTACCAGACAGAAAATTCGTCTCGGGAAAATACGTTGCCCAGTGATAATAAAGGAGAGGGATGTTCTACTATGCCAAAAGACTCCAGCGGCGCAGCGCCAACCCGCTGTGTTGGTGAGTCTGGAGTCAACAACCGGGGATATTGCTCTTCCAACTGTTTCAACCGGCTCATTAACTCATCATATTCGGCATCGCTAATCTCAGGATTATCCAATACATAATAGCGATGGTTATGATAGTTAATTTCTGACCTTAACTGTTCTATTCTTTCTTGTATTTCCGCAGTATTTTTCATTTTCTCATCTTACAATATCACTTACGTGAAAATTATACAGCATAACTTAAACCAAATAAAACCAACCGCATTATTACTGATACTACAATATAACTTGTACTCTTGCTGTAATTTTGGGTAAAATAAGATAAATAACTATATCAAAGGTTACTCTTTTAACTAGAAAGGGATAAGATAAGCGTGGCGGAGATTCGTCCATTCCGTGGTGTACACTATAATAAACAGTTACTAAGTAATTTGTCTCAGATTATCTGTTCCCCTTATGACATTATCAGTCCTCAGTTACAGCAAGAGCTTTACCAGCGGAGTCATTATAACTTTATTCGCCTGGAACATGGCCGAGAAGTTCCACAAGATACTGCAACCGATAACAAGTATACCCGCTCAGCTTCTACTCTAGAGCAATGGCTAAAAGAAGGCGTCCTTGAGATTGATGAAACACCGGCTATATACCTGCATGACCACTATTTTACATATCAGAATATGGAGTATAAACGCCGTGGTATAATTGCTTGTGTCCGGTTAGAGGAATGGGATAAAATGATTATCCGCCCTCATGAAGGCACACTAGCTGAACCTAAAAGTGACCGGATAAATCTTCTGCGAGAACTCAAAGTTAATACCAGTCCTATTTTAGCCATGTTTGAAGACCAGAAACAACAAATCTCTTCATTACTAGCAAAACAAGGACTACCCGAACCTCTAATAAGTTCAACTGATATTAATGGTGAAAAGCATTATGTCTGGGCTATTACTGAACCTAAAATAGTTAATCAGATATGCGATAGTTTAGCTAACCAGCCAATTTATATCGCTGATGGGCATCATCGTTACGAGAGTGCGCTTGCCTACCAGCGCGAGAGAAAAACCAGATCTTCAGCAACATCAGAAAATGAAGCTTTTAATTTTATAATGATGACACTGGTCGATTTTTCTGACCCCGGACTTCTTATCCTGCCACCGCATCGGCTGGTTCGCGGTATATCAAAATCAATCCTTAATGAACTTATAGATAAATTACGGACTTTCTTTGACATAGAAGAGCAACCTCTTGATATATCTACTATTCAGCAACAAAGTAATAATTTACTAATGGAAACAAATGAGATCAGACTATTTCTTTCTGGGCTGAAAAAGGATCATGTTTTAAATCTTAAACTACGTAATTTTACGACTACCAGCAAAATGATGCCTTACTTTCATTCTGAATTATATAAAAAACTGGATGTCAGTATCATCGACCATATTATACTGGAGAACCTATTAGAACTAAGGGGCGGTAAAGAAGAAACAAGAATCGCCTTTAGTTATGATGGCCAGGATGCTATAAACAAAGTGCTGGATCAGGAATATCAAATGGTATTTCTACTCAGTCCGATAAAGGCAGAAGTAATCAAAGCTATTGCTGACGCTAGTGATAAAATGCCCCGAAAATCTACCTACTTTTATCCTAAATTACCTTCGGGTTTAGTTATTCACCAACTAACCTAAATACTTATAAAGTGGCAAAAAGAAACCAACCTGCTAGTAATTAGTTATTCATAACAGAAACTAAATACTGCAGATGCTGATATCGAGATTCTTCAAGATTACCATCAATGCGAGCCTTCATCAGCTCAACATCACCACCAGCACAGAAAGCTCGCCCGGCTCCAGTAACAATCACTGCCTTAACTTCATCATCTTTAGCTATATCATCTACAGCTAAAGGAATATTTTCCCTCATACTAGAAGTAAACGCATTCATCTTATCCGGAGCATTTAGAGTTATTGTCGCAATCCCATTCCTTTTCTCCAGTAACAGGTCTTCATAAATATCCATAGCCAAATACCTCCCCAGCTAACTATTAAGCTATTATAGTCCTTTGTTATAGCCTTTATCGATACTGACTACTATACTTATGTAATATATAGTTATAGCTTTACTAGTTTAGCAGAATAAATATCAGGAAGAGAGAGTACTTGCTTTAGCTGTGCTTCGGGCAGAGGTTCATCCAGGGCCAGTATCATAAGGGCTTTACCCCTCTGCTCAAGCCGGCTGACAATCATATAGTTAATATTTATATCAGCATCGCCGGTTATCTTACCTACCGCTCCAATAATCCCGGGACGATCACGATGATCACTAAACAAAAAGTAAGCCCCGGTAGGCACAATATCAATCCAGTAGTCATTAACCCGCACAATATGAGATTGTCCACGCATTACCGTACCGGCAACAGTAGTAACTCCTTCGCTAGTTTTTGCTTCTATAGTAATAAGGCTGGCATAATTTTTACAATCAGCCTCTTTTTGTTCTACCACTGTCATACCACGATGAGCTGCTACTATATCAGCGTTAACCAGATTAACCCGCTCCTCACTAATCTCTTCAAGTAACCCTCCTAGAGCCGCTGCTTTGAGTGCATTAGTATCATACCCAGAAATATCACCTTCGTATTTAATCTGGATACTATCCATCTGCCCTTCAGCTATTTCACTGGTTAGTTTACCAGCCATTGAAGCTACTTTTATAAAGGGTGCCAGCACAGCCAGATCTTCAGATGAAATAAAGGGAGCATTAACCGCAGATTTGGCAGGTTTCCCCCCAAAGACGTCAGCAATCTGATCAGCTACATCACTAGCCGCCATAGCCTGTGCTTCAGTAGTAGACGCACCCAAATGAGGGGTAACAATGATATTATCATATTGAAAAAGAACACTCTCAGTAGTTGGTTCTTTAGGGAAGACATCAATAGCTGCCCCAGCTACTCTTTTTTCGCTAACCGCCTTGGCCAATGCTTCTTCATCAATTAGTCCGCCTCGGGCACAGTTAATAATACGAACTGTTGGTTTAACCAAAGCAAGTTCTTTTTCCCCAATTAGTCCGCTCGTAGTAGAAGTTTTAGGTATATGGAGAGTGATAAAATCGGACTCCTTAAGTATTTTTTCAAGAGAAACAAGCTCTAACTGCAAATTACGGGCATGCTCAACAGAAATGAATGGATCATACGCCAGAAGTTTCATCTCCAGACCTCGAGCACGTCTGGCAACCGCTGAACCAACATTACCTAAACCAATAATACCAAGCACTTTTCCCCTAACCTCAGTACCCATAAAATCACTTCGCCGCCACGCACCACCTCTCAAGGAAGTATTAGCCTGCGGAATATTACGTGCCAGGGCCAGCATTAGGGCAATGGCATGTTCCGCAGCCGAAATAGTATTGCCGGTAGGAGCATTCACCACTACAATGCCATGCTGAGTTGCTTCTGCCACATCAATATTATCAATGCCAACACCGGCTCTGCCGATGATTTGCAATTTTTTCCCGGCCTTAATAATTTCAGCTGTGACCCTAGTCTGACTGCGCACTACTATTGCTTCATAATCACCGATTATGGATATGATTTCCTCTGGTTTCAGCCCTGTCTTCACATCCACCTGCGCACAACTACGGAGGATATCTATACCTGCATTAGAGATAGAATCAGCTACTAGAACCTTCATTTTTACCCGCCTTTCCCAAATCCAGCTTTTGGTAATGCTACTTTTAATGCTGCCATTACAGCTTTAATATTATCCTCAGATACCCACCCCAGATGACCGATACGGAAAACTTTACCATCTAGTTTCTGCTGTCCACCGCCAAGTATAATCTGGTGCTCATCTCTGAGAATCTGAATTAATTTCTTCGTGTCCAGACCATTAGAACCAGCAACGGCCGTAACCGTATTAGAAGCATAAGCTTCATCAGCAAAAAGTGACAGCCCCAGTGATTTTACACCAACTCTCGTTGCTTGAGCTATTTTAACGTGTCTATTTACAATGCTGGGTAAACCTTCCTTTACCATATTTTCAAGTGATAATGATAAAGCATAAAGGACAGAAACAGCCGGCGTCCACGGATTCTGTCCTCTCTCCAGATAAGTCCTAGCCCGGACAAAATCCCAGTAGAAACGTGGCATCTTAGCTTCACTATTTGCCTTCCAAGCTTTCTCACTCACACTAACCATAGCTAGTCCGGGAGGTGCCATCCATCCCTTCTGTGATCCGGTAACCACAACATCCAGTTTCCAGTCATCTATCGGAACATTGATTGATCCCAAGCTGCTAATAGCATCAACCAGTAACAGTTTATCAAACTCTTTAACCACAGCACTAATTGCAGCCAGGTCATTAGTAACACCAGTTGAAGTTTCATTATGAGTAACCAATACTGCCTTTACACCCGGATTAGCTTGCAGAGCTTGGCGGATACTATCCGCATCAGCAGCCTTGCCCCACTCAAACTTTAACGGCACCACCTCAGCGCCAAACTGCTTGGCAATAGCAGCAAAACGTCCACCAAAGACCCCAATATCTATTGATAGCACCTTATCGCCCGGAGATAAAGTATTAACGATAACTGCTTCTAAGCCACCCGTTCCCGATCCGGTAAGTACGAAAACATCATTTTTAGTCTGAAACAACTGTTTCAGATTAGTGGTTATTCCTTTAAGCATCCCCACAAATTCGGGGCCCCGATGATTTATCATTTGCTTGGTCATTGCCTGAAGAACGTCTTCAGGAAGGGGAGTTGGTCCCGGAATACGTAAATTTTCCATTTTTCTATCTCCTCCGCTTTTATTTACTTTAGATTATCGCTATTAACTATTTTGGCAAAACGGCGTTTGCCAACTCTGATAATACTGCCACTTTTCACCAGAGCAATATTCCCAGAGATATTTTCACCATTAATACTAACTGCGTCCTGAGCAATCAGCCTACTGGCTTCACTACGGCTTTTAACCAGTTTGGTTAACACTAACAGTTTACTGATATTAATACTGTCTTTCCCATCTTTTTTGGTAGTTAGTTCACTAATAGAGATGTGATATTCAGGAATTTCATCGGGTATTTCTCTATTCTGAACCAATTTGGCAAAATTTTCTTCAGCTTCATTGGCTGCTGTCTGGTCATAAAGTTGGCTTACAATATCCCTTGCCAGGCGTTTTTTCAATATCATCGGATTAGTGGTTTCATCCTTTATTTCTTGTCTAAATACCTCTAACTCTTTTTCAGAATAATCGGTTAATAATTCGAAATACTCTAAAATTAAACTATCAGGGATAGACATGGCCTTACCATAAATCTCATTAGGCAACTCAGTTACACCAATATAATTACCCAGACTTTTGCTCATTTTCATAGTGCCATCAGTCCCGGTAAGAATAGGTACTAAAAAAACCTGCTGAGGATTCTGACCTGCTGTTGATTGAAGCTCTCTACCTACTAATAAGTTAAATTTCTGATCAGTACCGCCAAACTCCACATCCGCCCGGACAGCTACCGAGTCATAAGCCTGAAGCAATGGATAAAGTAATTCAGTAATAGTAATCGGTTGCCCGGCATTATACCGATTACTGAAATCTTCACGCGCCAGCATTTGGGCAACCGTAAATTTACTGGTCAGCTGAATAACATTACTAAGCGTAAAATTACCATACCACTCACTTTGCCACCTAACTTCCGCTCTACTCTTATCCACTATTTTAAAAAACTGCTTCATATAGGTTTCAGCATTAGCCTGAACCTGTTCCTGTGATAACATCGGCCGGGTAACAGAGATACCACTTGGGTCACCTATTTGAGCGGTCCAATCACCAACAATTAGTATAACCTGATGCCCCAATTCCTGAAATTGGCGTAACTTTTTTAGAGCTACCATATGCCCCAAGTGTATATCCGGAGAACTTGGATCAAAGCCCTCTTTTAACCGTAATTTCTTACCGGAACGTAACAGTTCTACCATTTCATCTTCAATTAAGATCTCAGCTACCCCACGCTTTAGCAAGAGGTTAACATCAAAATCAGTTATGACTTTCCCCTTATTTACACTCAACTTATACCTCGGTAATTTAATTTGGCCTTCCCCTGCTTTACATCATCTGCGATCTGTTTCTTTAGTTCGTTTGCGGTTTCAAATTTCTTTTCACCACGAAGCCGCTCTATAATATCAATTTTGAGATTCTGCCCATACAGGTCACCATGATAATCAAGAATATGGACTTCCACTGTGCGCTGATTTCCATTAAAAGTAGGGCACTTACCAATGTTAGCTACTGATTGATAGGTTTTTTCACCAATATAAGCCCAAGCAGTATAAACACCATCTGGAGGGATAGCCCTCCCGAGAGCTATATCCAGATTAGCAGTGGGAAAACCAAGTTTTGTGCCACGGCCTATCCCACTGACCACACATCCATTTAAGCGAAACGGACGACCAGCTAAATCAAGCACTTTTTTCATATCTCCGTTAGCTAAAGCATTTCTAATTGCGGTACTACTGACCACTTCACCATTTATCATCAGGGGTTTAGGTGCTATTACCGTAAAATCCATATCCTGTCCTAATATACGCAGGTTATTAATATCACCTTCCCGATTTTGACCTAAAGTAAAGTCAGATCCAACAACCAGCGCACGCATTTTGAGATATTTCTTTAGCAGACTAACGAACTGACGAGCACTAAGCTGAGCTAACTCACTGGTAAAAGACAGAACTATAATATTCTCAACATCTTCCCCCTTAAGAAGATCAATCCTTTCCGTAATATCAGTCAGAAAGGGTAATCTTATTTGGGGCGATAACACATCCTGGGGATGCTGGCGAAAAGTTACCAAACCACTGAGTAAATCTTGCTGCCGAGCAAAATCTTTTAATTGTGAAATGAGGTATTGGTGACCGAGATGAACCCCATCAAAAACACCAATGGTTAGCACCATATCTTTCTCAGGTGAGAACCCCGCCAACTCTTTTTCTATCTGCATAGACCCTTACCCTGAACACATTGCGAATATAATAGATATTAAATATAATAATAGATAGCAAAGAGGTAAACAAAAGCAATTTATATAAAATCTTCTAGAGATTAAGTATCTTAATATTATCATAAGCCTATTTATGCGTCAACTCTAATTCCAAGTCATCACACTTAAACAGGAGTTAATAATGGATTGTATTTTTTGTCAAATTGCAGATGGTAAAGTGCCCAGTGAAATCTTCTATCAAGACAAAGAGATAATTGCCTTCCCTGATATTCATCCGCTGGCACCCATTCACGTGATTATTATACCTAAAAAACATGTACCATCTATTGCACACATAAACGAAAAGGATTTATCTCTAATCGGACGCATGGTAAATGTTGCCAATCAAATCGCTGAAAATAAAGGTATTTCTGATAGAGGTTATCGGTTAGTTATCAATTGCGGTAAAGAAGGCGGACAAATGGTACCTCACCTTCATCTGCATCTTCTCGGTGGTAAACAATTAGCAAATGGTCTCACTTAACAACCTGTGATATAGTAAGGAAAATTATTGCATCTTATAAAATATTCTTTTGGAGAATAATATGGTTAGCAGGATGAAGCCAGTCATAGTTATTACAATGGGAGATGCCGCTGGCATTGGCCCGGAAATTATTGTGAAAGCTCTTCAAACTGAAGATATCTATAACATCTGCCGCCCTCTAGTAGTGGGTGATAAAACTACTATGCAGAATACCATTAAATTACTTAAAAATCCGCTAAAGATAAATGTTATTGATGATATAACCGATATAAAAGGTGACTACGGCTATATTGACCTGCTTGACTTAAATAACCTCACATCAGCAGAAATACACACCGGACAAATATGCAAAACCTGCGGGCGAGCCGCAATGGAGTACATAACTAGAGCCACTGAGCTAACTTTAGCCGGTAAAGCACAGGCTTTAGTAACAACACCCATCAATAAAGAGGCAACAAAACTAGCCGGTTATCAGGATATGGGACATCTCGAATATCTGGTTCGTCTTACCGGTACTACGGAATACGCTACCATGCTGGTTTCCGGACCTCTGAATGTGGTTCACTTGACTACTCATTATTCCCTGAAAGATGCCTGCAAGCTAGTGACCAAGGAACGCATTATAGAAAAATTAAAGTTAATTTTTAATTCTTTCACAAAATGGGGAGTCAGCCAACCACGAATCGCTGTAGCCGGACTCAATCCTCACGCCGGAGAAGGGGGTCTTTTTGGCCGTGAGGAGATTGAAGAAATAGCTCCGGCAATAAAGGAGGCGCAAAGTATCGACATAAACGCCCACGGGCCCATCCCTGCCGATTCAGTTTTCAACCGGGCAATCAATGGAGAATTTGATGTAGTCCTCGCTCTATATCACGATCAGGGACACATTCCGGTAAAAGTATATGGTTTCGAAAAGAGCATAAGCATTGCCCTGGGGTTACCCTTCATAAGGACTTCTGTCGATCATGGTACAGCTTTTGATATTGCCGGGAAAGGCATCGCCAACGCAGAGAGCATGGCTGAAGCAATAAGAACCGCCGTTAAGTTAATTGAGACAAGTAGATAAGTAAACCAGCTATACTTTTAGCATCGCAAATGCTGCCAGAGGCAATAAGGACAGGAATCTGGCTAATCGGCACACGAACTATCTCAATACTATCAGTATCTTCAGCATGGAGCTGATTGGGCACAAGATCAGTAGCCAAGTAACAATAGAGATATTCCGTACAGAAACCCGGAGCCGAGTAAAAACCGCCTAAACTCTCCACTTTACGAGGCAGATAACCAGTTTCTTCTTGCATTTCCCGCTGCACCGTAGTTACTGCATCTTCACCAGGTTCTATACCGCCAGCAGGTATTTCCAGTAACTCCTTTTCCACCGCCTTACGGAACTGCTTCACCAGCAGCACATCTTCCTCTGTATCAATAGCTACAATAGCCACACAATCAGCATGCTCAACAATCTCACGAGTAGTTTCCCGTCCATCAAGCATCCTCACGGTATCAATTCGTACTTTTACCGCTCTTCCATTAAATATAGATCGGACAGACAGTGTCTCTTCGGACAACTTAAATATTCTCCTCTAAAAGACGGACAAGAGCAATTTCATCACAATCAGGAAATTTAGGACACCGATAGCACTCTGACCAGACTTTTTGGGGTAGTTCCAGTTTATCTACCTGATAAAAACCAAAATTTTTAAAAAATTCTGGTTTGTAGGTAAGACAAAATACTTTAGTCATCCCAATTTCACTGGCTTCCTTAAGGCAAGCTTTTACTATAAGAGAGCCAATCTTCTGTTTTTGATTATCTTCAGCTACCGCCAGTGACTTTATCTCAGCTAAATCTGACCAATTAACATGTAGTGCAGCACAAGCAATCACCTGCTCATCCTGTTTAATAACAAAATAATCTCTGATATTTTCATATATTTCACTCAGCGAGCGTGCCAACATCTCCCCCCTGCTAGCAAAGTTATTAATCAATTCCTGCATCTGTGGCACATCACCTATCTTAGCTTTTTCCAGCCTCATTTCACACGTTTCCCTCTTAATTTTTTTTCCAGTGATCCATAAAAAGATTCCCTGGGATGAATCCTTAGAAATCGGATCCGGCTTGAGCTATGCTTTACCATAACCAGAAATCCTGTTGATAATGGTAAATTTATATGACCATCAACGCCTAACGTTGCCTGATGATAAGTATTAACACGTAATTTTACCACCGCCGTTGATGGCAGTACCATTGAATAAGCCAGACTAAGATGAGGTAATATTGGCAATAGCACAATCTCCTTAGCTTGCGGATGAAGTATTGGGCCACCAGCCGACAGGGAATAACCGGTACTACCGGTAGCAGTTGCCAGAATAACGCCATCGGCTTTATAGTTAGTCATTAGTTCCCCATCAATACTGGCCTCTATATCAATTATCCGGGCTATTGCCCCCCTGGCTACCACAACATCATTCAAAGCATAAAAAGTCCGAGGCGCTTCATTGCTACCTTCAACAGAGGAAAGTGTTACCTCAAGCATAACCCTCTCATCAATCCAACAATCTCCGGATAATAAATCAGGTAATTTATCAATAGCTTCACCAGCACTAAGCTCAGTCATAAAACCCAGTTTACCCAAATTTATCCCCACTATAGGGGTTTGAGTTATCAGTGCTATTTGGGCTGCTCTCAGTATAGTACCATCACCACCTGTAGTCAGAATTAAATCAGTGCTTTGTATCTCAGCCTTAGCCTGTTCTTCTTCCCAAGCTGAACATATCCATACCGGAAGATTCCTGGAGTTTATAGATTTCTCCAGTTCCCTAGCTAAAGCATATGCAGCCTTAATCAGCGGATGATAAAGAATACCAACCCTCTTCACAACCATAAGCCCTACTTTCTACAATCAGGAATATATCGTTCGTGAGGACAAATGAAGTGTAACACCGGCCCCATAAGCTGTCAAGATTTTACACAACCCGTGGACATTCAAACTTATTACATGCTAGAATAACATAATCCAGCATTGATAAATTCGTGGCTCTCACCCACAATATTATGAATTGTAAACGCGATTCACTTGATTGGTTTTTATAATAAAATCTGGAGTATTTAAAGTTATTATAAAGAATTATTATAAGATTATTACCTGTTTCTTAACAGTCCTAATTGTAATGCTCGGAGTAATTAGCTGTACAGGAGAACCATTAGTCAGGTTCGAAGAGAGCCGGTCAATGATGGACACATACGTTAAGATTATTATTTATGCAGAAACATCTGCAGCTGAGGAAGCGCTGGATGCCGCCTTTACCAGAATGGAAGAGGTAGTAAATATTGCCACAACATTTAATGAGAATGGTGAAGCATATCAGCTAAACCAGGAAGGAACTTTGCAAGAACCATCTGCTGAACTCCTGGAGTTAATTAATCTATCCCTTAACTATAGCGATTTAACCGACGGCTACTTTGACATTACCTGCCAGCCACTGCTGGATTTGTGGGGCTATAATCCAAATGCAGAAAAGCAATTCTGGGAATTAGATAAGGCTTCTCAGCAGGTAAAAATCAGTGAAACAGCAAAGATAGTAGGCTCTGATAAAATAATCGCTGAAGACAGCCAAATATATTTTCAGGAAGAAGGCATGAAAATAACCCTTGGCGGGGTAGCTAAGGGCTATGCTGTAGATGAAGCACTGGCAGTTCTGGAAGAACGAGGCATCAGGCACGCACTAATAGATGCCGGTGGTGATATCAGAACCATGGGTACTCAGCCAGATAATGAACTATGGAGTATTGTCCTGGTAAACCCGGATAATACCAGCGAGTTTCTGGCTGATTTTTCCATTAAGGATAAAGCGGTAACTACCTCCGGAAACTACGAGCGTTACTTTGATCCTGAGAAAAAAGCAGGTCATATACTCAACCCTAAGACAGGATATTCAGCCAGTGACTGCATCAGTGTCACGATAATAACAGAAACCTGCACTTATGCAGATGCTCTGGCTACCGGCGTTTTTGTAATGGGGCCAGAACTAGGCCTGAATCTTGTGGAAGCACTGGATAATGTGGAATGCCTTATTATTGATAATGAGAGAGTAATACACCAGTCTTCTGGGTTATCTGGATATCTAAATGAAAGGTAACTAATATTTAGAGCAGTGAAAATCAAATTTTGGCAAAAGGGTAGTTCACGAGGAGTAAAATTACCTCACAACAAATTTACGGCCAAAAACGCTATTGAAACTCTCCCCCTGCCGGAAAAGGTAATTATCCCTTTACACCAGAATATTGGCGCTCCCTGTGTAGCTTGCGTTAAGAGGGGTGAAAAGGTACTTACCGGCCAGAAAATAGGTGATTCAGATAAGTTTGTTAATGCTCCGGTTCATGCCTCAATATCCGGCACAATATCTACGATAACCACAATTATTAACCCGCCTACCGGACAACCGGTAACCGCTCTGGTGATTTCTTCCGATAGAGAGGATAGCTGGGTAGAACTCAACACAACAAAGAACCCGAAAGCACTTTCTGCAAGAGAAATTCTGGGGAAGATAAGAGAAGCCGGAATAGTTGGTTTGGGAGGAGCTACTTTCCCAACTCATGTCAAACTCTCACCTCCTGAAGACAAGAAAATTGATACAATTATTCTCAATGGCTGTGAATGTGAGCCTTATATAACTGCAGACCATAGAGTAATGCTGGAATATGGAGAAAAAGTACTATCCGGACTTAACCTCATCAGTCAGATACTATCACCTAAAAACGTATATATCGGCATTGAAGATAATAAGGCCGATGCCATTACCCACCTGAGAGAACTAATTGCAGCAAAAGGATATGCTAATAGTTTTGAAGTTGTCACACTAAAATCACAATATCCCATGGGCGCAGAAAAAACACTGATTACCAATATCCTTCACCGTGAAGTTCCTATTGGCGGATTACCAATGGATGTTGGTGTGGTAGTACAAAATGTGCACACCGCTGTGGCAATCCATAATGCTGTTTATGAAGGCAGGCCTTTTGTGGAAAGATTGGTTACTGTTACCGGAGCAGTCAATAATCCCAAGAATCTTCTGGTAAGGCTGGGCACGCCGTTGAGAACTCTTATTGATTATTGTGGCGGTTTAAAAAAAGAGGCCGGTGAAATTATCCTTGGGGGACCAATGATGGGGATTTCCCAGCCGGACCTTGATTTTCCGGTAACCAAAGGTACCAGCTGTATACTGGTAACAGCAGGTAATCCAATTAGAGAGATGGATTGCATAAATTGCGGCAGATGCGTAGAAGTTTGCCCAATGCACCTTATGCCAACACGATTAGCCAAAAACGCCAAAGTCGGCAGATATGAGAATTGCCAGGAAGCTTACATTGATGATTGTTTTGAGTGCGGCTCCTGTGCTTACAGCTGCCCGGCTAATATACCAATTGTGCAATATATAAAAGTAGCCAAGAAAGAACTCGCCAAGAGAAGAGTGGCCAAGTGATGACAGATAGGAAATTTCTGGTCTCACCAGGCCCACATCTCCAGGGAGGAACTTCTGTAAGCAAAATCATGTACCTTGTGCTGCTCGCCCTTTTATTACCATCGACAGCAGGAATTTATTTCTTTGGTTTCTACGCTTTATCGGTAATAGCTGTCAGTATTACGGCAGCAATAATAACTGAATATGCTATTAAAAAACTAAGGAAAAGACCATTTATTATGGATGGAAGCAGTATTCTCACCGGCCTGCTGCTAGCGCTGGTTTTACCGCCAACAATACCACTATGGATGGTAGCGCTGGGCTCAATATTCTCCATTGCCATTGTTAAGGAAGCTTTTGGGGGGTTAGGACATAATATATTTAACCCAGCTCTGGGCGGTAGAGCCTTTCTGGCAGCTTGTTTCGCTCTGGATATGACCACTTGGGTAGCCCCTATGGGCTTTGGTGCTGATGCAATAACCACTGCCACTCCCTTGAACAATAATTTTGCTTGGTCGGGCAATAATCTCAGCCTGTATCAAGATTTACTGTTCGGTAATACCGGGGGTTCAATAGGAGAAACTTCAGCCCTTATGTTAATTATTGGCGGCGTTTTTCTTCTTGCTATCGGTATAATAAAATGGCAAATACCAATAGTTTATATTGGCACAGTGGCTATACTAACTCTCATCATGGGGGATGATGTCCTTTTCCACCTGCTAGCCGGTGGCCTGATGATAGGTGCCTTCTTCATGGCAACAGACTATGTCACTTCACCAATCACCAGTACCGGAAAGATAATCTTCGGCATTGGCGCCGGCATACTGACCGTTGCCATCAGACAATTTGGCGGCCTTCCGGAAGGAGTATGCTATTCTATTCTGTTCATGAACGCTGTAACTCCACTTATTGACCGATATGTAAAGGTGAGACCATATGGTCTCGTAAAGAAGGTAGTAAGTGAAAGCTAGAACATTAAGGGAGTTTTTCCCAATTATCTTTATTACACTGGTTGTTTTTCTGGCAGTTGCCTTACTGTCTGTAACATATAGTATTACCAAAGATGAAATCAAAACACAGGAAGAACTTAAAATACAGCGCTTACTGGAAGAAATGTTCCCGGAGATGAGTGAGTATACTTTAAAAAATGAAGTGTATACAGTATATTCTAAAGGAGATACTGTTGGCTATGCCTTTGTAGCGACAGGTAAAGGTTACGGTGGAACTATTGATATTCTGGTCGGACTGAAGAATGAAACTACTGTTAAGGGAATTAAAATAATCTCACAGCAGGAAACTCCAGGATTAGGTAACAAGATATTAGAAAGTGATTTCACCAGTAATTTTACTACCCTGGATATTAATAATATTTTTCTCAAGAGAGATGGGGGCAGTATAGATGCCATAACCGGAGCAACAATAAGCTCCAGAGCAGTTACTGATGCTGTCAGGACTACTATTCTGGAAAAACTTGAAGCCCTGAAGGAGAGCAAATAATAATGAGTGGGTTTAGGAAAGAATTTATTAAAGGGATAATTATTTCTAATCCGCTTTTTGTCCTGGCCTTAGGTTTTTGTCCTGCGCTGGCAGTCAGCACTTCTGTGGACAATGCTATTGGTATGAGTGTCGGGGTTGCTTTTGTTCTCCTTGGCTCTAACATAATTGTATCCGCCATCAGGAAATCCGTTCCAAATATTGTACGCATTCCAGTTTTTATTGTTATCATTGCTACCTTTGTTACTGTGGTAAACCTGATTTTTCATGCGTTTGTACCAGCACTTTACGAATCCTTAGGTATATATCTTCCCTTAATTGTGGTGAACTGTATTATTCTCGGTAGGGCAGAAGCTTTTGCCTCAAAGAACCCGATAACTTCTTCTATTGCCGATGCACTAGGAGTTAGTATCGGCTTCTTTCTAGCCTTACTCATCATTTCGCTCATTAGAGAGATGCTGGGAACCGGTAGTTTGTCACTGTTTGGCTACAATCTGCTTACACTGCCTGTCCTGGGAGATAACCCAATGATTCTTTTCATTCTTCCACCGGGAGCATTCCTGGTTATGGGACTTTTACTAGCTTTATTCCGGAGAATGGGGGTGATGAAAGGTGAGTGAACTTATATCAATCTTCCTCAGCGTAGCAGTTATTAATAACCTTATTATCTCAAAATTCCTGGGGTTATGTCCTTTCTTTGGTGTTTCCAAGAAAATAGGTAATGCCCTTAGTATGGGAATTGCGGTAACCCTGGTAATGCTGGTGGCATCAATCGCTACTTGGTTTATCAATAACTTGATTCTTATTCCCTTTGAAATTGAATATATGAATATCATTATGTATATACTGGTAATAGCAGCACTGGTCCAAATCATCGAGCTTTTTATCAAGAGAACGAATCTATCGCTATATAATGCACTGGGTATATATCTCCCGCTGATTACTACAAACTGCGCGGTACTGGGTATTACCCTGATAAATGCACAGGAAAGTTACGGTTTACTTGAAAGTATCGTTTCTTCTCTGGGCGGCGGTGTTGGTTTTCTGTTAGTTCTAGTTATTATGTCCGGCATACGGGAGAAGTTGGAGATTGCTGATGCCCCTTCATCAATGCGGGGTTTACCAGTAGCTATGCTGGTAGGAGCTATGCTTGGTCTCACATTCTTTGGGTTTGGAGGTATGATATAGTTTGGCTGTTGTATTCATTCTAACCGGAATAGCGCTTGTTCTTGGTATAGTAATTTACTTCGTAAACAGGCTGGTACCACACAATGTAAAGGGTATTGAAAAAACAGAGGAAATTTCCAGCGCCTTACCAGGAATAAACTGCGGTGCCTGCGGTTATCCCGGATGCTTTGCTTACGCTCAGGCATTAACCGCTAACCCCAATCTAATAACAGAAACACCCTGCCCCACCGCAATACAAAGCCCCGAGACGATAAAAAACCTGGAAAAAACCCTCGACGTAACCCTAGATACAGCCGAGATGAGTAAAAAAGCTCTTGTTCATTGTAATGGTAATTCTGAGATACTATTCAATTACTCCGGAGTGAAATCATGCAAAGGAGCAGCCCAACTGCTAAATGGCTACAAGAAATGCCCCTACGCCTGTCTTGGCTTTGGAGATTGCATAAAGATTTGCCCTCAAGATGCAATAACCATTAACCCGGAAAATGGCGTAGCATTTATTGACCAGAAGAAATGTATTGGCTGCGGGTTATGCATTACCGAATGTCCACAAAATATTATTGAACTGATACCTGTGAATACCAAGATTACCTTCCAGTGCAGTTACTTACCATTAAGAGACATACCAAGCAGAGAAAAATGCAATAGTGGCTGTACGCACTGCCGCAAGTGCTTCCGAAGTTGTGAAGCTGACGCCATAACATGGAATAAGGATAAGGCTATTCCAGAGTTCGATATTGAGAAATGCACTCTCTGCCATAAATGTGTAGAAATCTGCCCACAGAATACACTGGCAGATTACACTGAAACAAAAGTTAATGCCAAAGCTACGGCAGGATAGTAATAATTTTGGGTAATATAAGGCATTATACAAAGTATGTCCATATAGAATCATTAAATAAAAAATCGTTAACTATAAAACTATAATAAGTATTACCTGCTGTTGACAAAAAATAGTCTCTAGTTATACTGTCTTAATAAGACAGTATAACAGCAAGAAAATCTGAATAAGCATCATTTTAAATAATATTAAATAATAAAATGCGAGTTATTGCGGGAAAAGCTAAGGGACACATCCTCAAGGCACTAAAGAGGAGAGCCACACGTCCAGCGACTGATTTAGTACGCGGGGCGATTTTTTCTATTCTGGAAAACACCGCCAGCGAGTGGGAGCAAGTGCTTGATTTATTCTCCGGGAGCGGGGCTTTAGGTATTGAGGCTTTAAGCCGCGGGGCTGACTGGGTAGACTTTGTTGAACATGCACCACAATGTTGTGCTATAATCAAGCAAAATTTAGAAAAAACAAAGTTCGATGCCCAAGCTCACATTTATTGTTGTGGTGTAGCCAAAGCACTTTCCTTTCTTAATAAGGAGTATGGCATTATACTAATGGATCCGCCTTATGCTAATACATTAATTGGTAATCTAGTGGAACAACTGGCAGCATCTAAATTAGTCGGTACAAATTCAATTGTAGTGATAACACACTCACCCCACTTCTCACTACAGCCAGCTTACGCCACATTAACTGTTACAAAAGAATACCGCCACGGTGATAGTTGTATCGCAATATATCGGAAGGAGAAATAATCTTTGACTATTGCTATTTATCCAGGCAGTTTTGATCCCATAACCAACGGACATCTAGGCGTTGCCACCAGAGCAGCCAAGCTTTTTGAAAAACTAATAATCGGAATTTATGATGCCCCGGAAGATAAACGCCCGCTATTTTCCCAAGAAGAACGGGTAGAATTGGCCAGGCAGGCAACAGTCAATATAGCTAATATTGAGGTACAAGGTTTTAGCGGTCTTACCGTCACCTTCGCTAAAGCAGTAAAGGCAAAAGCTATGGTACGCGGACTCAGAATGGGTGCCGACTTTGAAAGAGAGTTTGACTTAGCGATGATGTCTAAAAAATTATCCCCTGACCTCGAAGTAGTTTGTCTAATGGCAAATCAAGAATATCAATTTTTAAGCTCCAGTTTACTCAAGGAAGCAGCCAAACTAGGTGGTAACATTGATGGTTTTGTTCCGAAACATGTGGCTGTAGCTCTAAGAAAGAAGGTGGACATTAAAATGTAGAGATGGATCAGAAACAGAGTATTAAAACGAAATATTAAATAATAAAACCAGGAGGTAATAAAATAAATGGCATACAAAATTACAGACGAGTGTATTAGTTGCGGAGCTTGCGAACCTGAGTGTCCAAACGATGCAATCAGCGAAGGAGAAACAGTCTATATAATTGATCCTAGCAAATGCACAGAATGTGTTGGTTCACACGATGCTTCCAAATGTGCCGAAATCTGCCCGGTAGACTGCTGTGTACTTGACCCGGACAATGAAGAAACTCAGGAGCAGTTACAAGCAAAATGGAAGGGATTACATCCGGGTTAAACCCTAATCTATGTAGTGTATCTAGCTTGAGATCGATCATACTACGTAAAACAAACTAGATATCTGAGCACTCAGTACTAGATTTTTTAATTTCCATTAGTAGTGGGGTGGATTTTGATGCTTTTAGAACGATATTTACGCCTTTCCTGATAATTTCATTATACAATCATATGTGAAGTACGGCTAGGAAAATAGAATAGCTATTTACTGGAAAAAAGAGCGTATTGTATCAAATTCATCAGGTAGCAAAGCCAATATCAAGGGGAATTTATCTAAGAGTACGGCTGATACAATTGATTCAGTAATAGTATCTCCTGTACCCAGCCATTTTGCCCAAGTAGCTAGCAGGGCACCACATAATATGGCTCCCAGTATTAATCCAAAGGCAACGCCACCGAGGTGATCAATCCACCCCAGCATCATTACCGAGGCAGCCCATTTTAGAAAACGGGTGAGCACAGCAGCAATTATCATTACCACAATTAATATAATAGCAAAGGCCACTACTTCAGCTACGCCGTCTTTAGAGATAAAAGTTAATTGTTCAGAAAGAGGAATATAGAAATTCCCGGCTAATATTACACCAACTATTAATCCTGCTAAAGCTAGTACCACTTTTATCAGCCCAATTTTCAAACCAAGGAAAGCAGATACAGCTAACACTACGATAATTACAATATCAAGCCAATTCATATTTACTCTCCTTATCTAGGATATTAATCATAAGCTATAATATCAATTATTATTATCAATTTGGTAAGAAATAATAAATTACCTGAATTATTATCAGAGCTATTACCGGGGTAAAATCAAACATACCAACCCTAGGAATAATACGGTGCAGTGGAATAAAAATCGGATCAGTAATCTTATTAATAAGACGTGTAAACTTACTTGTTCGTCCCGGTGATACCCACGAAAGAAGAATTCTAATAAGGATAAGTAATGTTAAAACATCCAGTATAGTTTTTATAATAGAAATAAACAACCTTTCTAACTCCCTAACTCTTTAGCTTTATTATAAGCAGCATTCACCGCTTCTCCAACTAATTCAGAAAATCCTCCGCCCTCAAGTTTAGCCAATGCCGCTGCAGTAGTACCACCAGGAGAAGTAACCATTCTGCGTAATTCTGCAAGTGATTTACCGGACTTCTGAGCAAAGTGACTGGAACCCAGCATTGTCTCAAATACCAGCTCCTGTGCAATATTTTCAGGAAGGCCAATATGCACTGCAGCCTCAGCCAGAGACTCCATGAAAAGGAAAAAATAAGCCGGACCACTACCGCTTACTGCTGTAGCCATATCAATATATTTTTCATCATTTACATAAATTTCTTTACCCATAGCCCCAAGAATAGCACCAGCTAATTCCTTTTGCTGTTCGTTTACTTCAGGAGTAGATAACCATACCGCTATACCCTCGCCAATCTGAGCCGGAGTATTAGGCATTGCCCTGACCACAGCATTATGGTTAAATCCATTCCGAATGGTATCAATATTTGCCCCGGCAATAATAGACAACACTAGTTGTTCTGTATTAAACTTATCACGCAGCTCAACCATCACATCAGCCAGATTCTGCGGTTTAATAGCCAGCACCACAACATCTCCCTTTTGTACCGCCAGTTGATTATTATTTAATGCTATCACATTGTATTTCTGCTCAAGATACTGGCAACGATCCTCATTAATATCACTAATGAAAACGGCCTCTGGCACAGACAACTCTCTGTCTAGAACAGAGGCAAGTATTGCCTCTCCCATATTACCACCACCGATAAAGGCTATTTTCAAATTATCCACTCTTATCTCTAATTACTATATTTTTATCGCACCACCAAGTTTACCAGCCTCCCACGAATAAATATAAACTTTATGATCTGTTTACCTTCAATATAAGACTTTATTCGCGGTCTATCAAGTACCATCTTTTTTGCTTCAACCTCAGTAATAGACACCGGAACCGTAATTCGGTCACGCAGCTTACCATTAACCTGAACAACTAACGTAACTTCGTCATCCTTGGTCAGATTTTCATCCCAATCAGGCCATCTCTGATTATTAATACTGTATTCATTGCCTGAGCGCTGCCATAATTCCTCTGCCAGATGCGGTGTGGTCGGAGTTAAAAGCAGCATTAAAGTGTTTACTGCTTCCTGCCAATTTTCATTTTTAACATTACCAGTTTCTTTTAACTTAGCCAGGTAGTTAGTCAACTCCATAAGTGCCGCTATCATAGTATTAAAACGACACCGCTCAATATCTTCCGTAACCTTTTTTATCGTCTGGTGTATTATACGCTTTAAATCTCTCTCTGCTTTATCCTCCCCACCTGCATGTTTCGGGTAATATTCCTCAAGCACTAATCTCCATACCCGGTTAAGCCAGCGGCTCATACCGCTAATGCCGCTATCATTCCACTCACCGCCTTGTTCCCAGGGACCAACAAACATAAGGTAGACACGTACCGCATCAGCCCCTAATTCAGAAACATATCTGTCAGGAGTAACCACATTACCCCGTGATTTACTCATTTTCTGTTTATCAGCAATAATAATTCCCTGGTTAAACAGACGGGTAAATGGTTCATCAAAATCAACCAGCCCCATATCCCGAAGTGCTTTAGTGAAAAATCGGGCATACAGCAAATGCATGACAGCATGCTCAGCTCCACCGGTATACAGATCAACAGGGAGCCAATATTTTACTTTATCCGTATCTAAAGCAACAGTTTCACAGTGAGGGCTGGCATAACGCAGAAAATACCATGATGAGCACATAAATGTGTCCATAGTATCAGTCTCACGTTTAGCCGGTGCAGAGCATTGCGGACATGTTGTATTAACAAACTGTTCATTATACTTCAACGGTGATTCACCGGCAGGTCTGAACTCAGCATCTTCCGGCAGCAATACCGGTAAATCTTTCTCTGGAACCGGTACAATCCCACAATTATCACAATAAATCATCGGAATCGGCGCCCCCCAATAGCGCTGGCGGGATATAAGCCAATCACGAATCCGGTAGTTTATCGTCCGCCCGCCATAGCCCTTCTGTTCCAGAAAATCAGAGACAGCCTCTATCCCTTTTTCACTAGCTAATCCGTTAAACTGTTCCGAATTAACCATGGTACCCGGTTCAATATATGCTTTCTCTAATTCTTCACCATGCCAGTCAGGAGGCGCAATCACTATTCTAATTGGTATTTTATATTTTGTGGCAAAAGCAAAATCCCTATCATCATGAGCCGGCACCCCCATTACCACACCAGTACCATAAGATAATAGTACATAATCAGCAATCCAGACAGCTACCCTTTCACCACTAATCTTATTAATCACATAAGCCCCGGTAAACACCCCATCTTTTTCTTTTTCTGTTGATAATCGCTCAATCTCTGTTTGTCGCCGTGACTTAGTAATATAAGCCTCGACCTCAGCTTTTCTCTCCGGCAAGGTTAGCTTGGCCACCAGGGGATGCTCCGGTGCCAGTACAATATAAGTAACCCCAAATATAGTATCTGGCCGAGTGGTAAATACCTTAATTTCCTCATCCTCATTTCCTTCGAGAGTAAAGGAAATTTCGACGCCGACACTTTTACCTATCCAGTTTTTCTGCATTATTTTTATTCGTTCCGGCCAGTTAATGCCATTATATTCCAAAAGCTCATCGGCATACTTGGTAGTGCGGAAGAACCACTGTTCTAAATCACGTTGACTAACCGCTGCTCCACAGCGTTCACAGAAACCATCACCAACAACCTGTTCGTTAGCCAATACTGTCTGGCACTCAGGGCACCAGTTAACCGGAGCTCTGCCGCGATAAGCCAGATTAGCCTGGTATAATTTCAAGAAAAACCACTGTGTCCATTTATAGTAATCAGGCAGACAGGTAATTACCTCACGACTCCAGTCATATATAGCACCAATACTCTTGAGCTGTTGCCGCATATTTTCTACGTTTTGCATTGTCCAAGTGGCAGGATGAATACCCTGCTTAATAGCCGCATTTTCGGCAGGAAGACCGAAAGCATCAAAACCCATCGGGTGAAGTACATTATAGCCCTGCATACGCTTAAATCGAGCGTGCACATCAGATGGACACATAGCATACCAGTGCCCGATATGGAGATTACCTGAAGTATAGGGAAACATCGTTAAAGCATACCATTTAGGTTTAGTATGATCCTCTGTAACCTCATACAGTTTATCTTCTGCCCATTTCTGCTGCCACTTCTTTTCAATCTCTTGCGGATTATAATTAGCTATCATTTGTAATATTTTTACCTTCCCTATTTAGCTAAAAGTCTTCACCCCTGAAATTCCAAGGACAAAGAACTTTTCAATGATATAAATATAGTAGAAACAA
>JAQTVP010000005.1 GCA_028707015.1 Dehalococcoidales bacterium
TTCAAATTTACCGGAGTCATTGGTCATCAGAGTCAGTCTTGGATTATTATTGCTTACCGGTCCCGGAAGAATGCCCGTCTTTACCAGCACCTGAAATCCATTACAGATACCTAAGATTAAACCCCCGCTTTCAACAAACCTCTCAATATCGTCACCAAGTTTCAGCCTCAGTTCGTTAGCCAGTACCTTACCGGCAGCTATGTCATCACCATAAGTAAAACCACCGGGGATAACCATTATCTGATAATCAGCAAGTTGCTGCTCACCTCGAATAAACTGATTCACATGAACCAGAGAAACCGCAGACCCAGCTTGATTAAAAGCAAATGCCGCTTCTTCATCACAATTTGTACCCGGAGCACGTAATACTAACGTTTTTACCTTACTCATTAGTTTTTACCACCTGAGAGGTTTCTGCCATGCTTCTTTTAATACACTAATATCCCGATTAATAACTCGACCGCCATCCAACCCATGTATCTCCAGTAATGTGTCATCAGTAGTTCGCCCGATATTAGCCAAAATTACATCATCCATTATCTTTTCAAATTCAACCTGATTTTCTGGAGCCACTTCAGCCAGAAAGCGGCTATTTGACTCCGAGAAAAGCACAAAGTCATCTCTATCTATCGGCTCACCGAGCGGAATAGATTTCAGATTAATTGATGCTCCCAATCCTCCGGCAAATGCCATTTCAGCAATAGCAACACCAATACCGCCATCACTGCAATCATGACAAGCCTTTACCAGACCTTTTTGGATAGCAGTACTTAATCTGTCCATTAACTCTTTAGCCTGCCTCGGCTTTACTTTAGGTACCGAATTGCCAATAAAACCGTGATTTCTGAAATATTCTGAGCCTCCCAACTCATTCTGAGTGCTGCCAACAACATAAATCAGATCAGCTGGTTGCTTAAAATCCATTGAAATCACAGGGCCAACATCATCAATAACACTCATCGCCGAGATAAGCAGGGTGTGCGGGATGGATATAGTCTCACCACCGTATTGAAACTCATTATTAAGACTATCTTTACCCGAAATGAAAGGTGTCTCAAAAACAACTGCCATATCATAACAAGCTTGAGCAGCACGCACCAAAGCTCCCATCATATCCGGACGCCCGGTATTACCCCAGCAAAAATTATCTAAAAGCGCTACTTTTTCCAGATTACCACCGACTGCTATAATTTGCCTTAATGCTTCATCGATAGCTGAAGCTGCCATCCAGTAGGGATCTATATCTCCGTATCTCTGGCTTATACCGCTAGACACAATCACACCCATTGCTGAATCTAATACTGGTCTGATGATTGCGGCATCACCCGGGCCATCGTTATCTTTACCTACCATTGGCTTAAGGACATTACCTCCCTGCACCTCATGATCATACTGACGGATAACCCATTCCTTACTACAAATATTATAAGAGCCTAGCATTGCTAGCAAAGATTCACCTAAGTCCACTGGCTGAGTAAAATCAGGTTCTTTATGCTGTGGCTGCTCCCAGATTGCCTCCAGGTTCATCTGCGGGATACCTTCATGCAAGAATTCCATACTCAGGTCACAGACAAGGTTTTTATTATAAAAAAGCTGGAGCCTCTGATCATTGGTAAATTCACCAATGACAGCCGCTTCTACATTCTCACTATCAAAAAGACCAAGCAACTCATCAACACAATCAGAAGGTACCGCAAATAACATTCTTTCCTGAGACTCAGATACCCATATTTCCGAATAAGATAACCCAGCATATTTAAGCGGTACATTATCCAGGTCAATACGCACTCCTGTCTCCGCTGCCATTTCACCCACTGCTGACGACAATCCACCCCCACCACAGTCCGTGATACGGCGGTACAGATGGCGATCTCTTGCCTGCAACAAAACATCAATAAGTTTTTTCTCAACGATAGGATTACCAATCTGAACAGAAGTATAAGATAAGGTGCTAGAATCCTCAGTAAGCTGCTCTGAGGCAAAAGTAACGCCATGTATGCCATCACGCCCAGTTTTGCCACCAGCCACTACTACCAAATCACCAGGCTGTTGATGGCCTTGCTGAGCCATGTTTTTCGGCATTATACCCAGTGTTCCACAATAAACCAGTGGATTACCCAGATACCGCTCATCAAAGAGTACAGCACCGTTCAGAGTGGGAATACCCATACGATTAGCATAGTCCGCAACACCCGCCCGGACACCCTTAAAAATACGGCGGGGATGCAACACTCCTTTAGGTAAACGTTCATAGGGGAAATCAGGCGGAGCAAAACAAAATACATCGGTATTTAGAATTGGCTTTGCTCCCAACCCGGTACCAAGAGGGTCACGAATAACACCGCCTATTCCGGTAGCAGCTCCTCCATAAGGCTCAACTGCCGAAGGGTGATTATGGGTCTCTACCTTAAAACACAGCGCCCAGCGGTCATCAAACTCAATCACCCCGGCGTTATCTTTAAAAACAGAAAGGCACCAGGATTTGCCTATATCTCTGGTTGCCTTCATAATAGTATTCTTAATTAAATTATCTATGGTCTTCCCATTGAAACTAACGCGCGCCTTAAAAGTTTTGTGAACGCAGTGCTCAGACCAGGTCTGAAACAGCGTTTCCAATTCGGCATCAGTCGGATTCCGCCCCTGTTCATCAAAGTAGGCTATAATAGCTTGGAGTTCATCTTCACTGAAAGAAAACTGTTTTTTTACTTCCTTCAGTCCATTATCACTCTGAAGGTCAACATGCTTTAATTTAAAATTATATTGAGGATTCTGGGAGAAAACAGTTTGCCCCGGTTTCACAATATGCTGGATAATCGGATTTACTAAAAGACGATTACATACGGTCTCCAGCTGATCAGCATTAAGTTGCCCTTTAATGATATACCTTTTCGCCGTTTTAACCCCATTAACACCTTCAACACCCAAATCCCGCACCGCTTTTAAAATAGTATCCTCAACCGGATCAGCAACACCCGGATTATAGGTAACTTCAACAGTATGACAATCATTACTCTTTTCAATTTCATTCTGAGAGTTTAACTCATGCCGATAATCTTGACTAACCGTATCTGCTAGAAGACGACCGCTAATCAGGTCCAGATTTTCTAGGGTTAAATCAGCATCCAACCAGTATATATCTACTACACGAACATTAGAAACTGTAGTTATCCCTAGGTCATATATATCCCGCACCAGACTCTGCCCTCTAGCATCCAATAGGTAGCTCTTCAGGTAAATCTCCACTCTATGCATCAAATCACGCCCTTATAACAGCTAAGCCATATCATCTAAAATAATCAGACGGTCATCAAAAGAATAAATTCCATTTTGCAGTAGACACGAAAAGCAATAATTAATTAAAAAACTAGTAAAACCTGTATCTGTATATCGTAAAAGTAGAGAAAGTCAAAGCCACCACTCCCACCAGATTACTATGAATCTAGCAGCTCAGTTACTATAGCGTTAATCACCCGCCCATCTGCTTTCCCTTTCAGCTGAGCAATGATTTTAGGCATCACCTTGCCTTTATCACGAGGTCCCTGTGCCCCTATTTCCTTAATCACCTGACGAACCGCCTCAATAACCTCTTCCCGAGTCATCTGCTGAGGCAAATAACTGTTCAGTATAGCTAATTCCGCTTCTTCCTGAGTTACCAAATCCAGGCGATTCCCTTGTTTAAACGCTTCGATACTCTCATGGCGTTGCCTTACTTCCTTGGCTATAATACCAAGAATATCTGTATCATCTAAAGCAGCTTGCTTGGCAATCTCAGCATTATTCACCGCCGATATCACTAACCGGATAACCGAACGCCTCACCTTATCCCCACTCTTCACCGCCCGATTAAGGTCATCCTTAAATTGTTGTTTTAAATCTACTTCCACTTTACCCTACAACCGAAATAATACTTGTTATCTCAATGCCCTAGCGCTCTTACGCCTCTTAGCCGCTTTCCGCTTACGCTTATCGCTGGGTTTTTCAAAGTGTTCTCGCCGGCGCGCTTCACTTAAAATACCAGCTTGCTGCACTTTTTTACTGAATCGCCTGAGCAGACTCTCAAAGCTCTCATTATCACCAGCCACTACATCAGCCAAATAGCATCACCCTCCTTTTTACAATTTGATCTATAGCATCTCATTAAAATATAACTACAGAGCGAACTTATTTCACCATATTCTAGTCGGCACGAACCCACCTGTCAAGAAATAAAGGAAAATTTGCACGTCAATGGATAAAATAAGCTTACGTAGATTTAATAAAAGTATTAAATTAATATGTATTCCGTTTTAATATCTCACGTGCCACCACTACCCCGGAAGCTGATGCTTCAATCAAACCACGGCTAATCCCAGCCCCATCACCAGCAGCGAACATATTATTAATCTCAGTTTCCAGATTGGAACTGAGTTGAAGCTTACAGGAATAAAACTTTACTTCAACTCCATAAAGCAAAGTATGGAGTGAGGCAACACCCGGAGCTAACTTATTTATTGCTTGAAGCATCTCGATTATCCCAGAAAGATGCCGGTAAGGCATAACAAAGCTAATATCTCCGGGAATAGCATTTTTTAAAGTGGGCTGTACCAAACCTCGTTTAATCCGCTCCGAAGTAGAACGCCGCCCCGCCAATAAATCTCCCAGCCTTTGTACCAATACTCCGCCACTGAGGATATTTGCCAATCTAGCTAAATATTTACCATAAGCGATTGGCTCCCGAAATGGCTCAGTAAAATTCGTACTTACCAACAGAGCAAAGTTAGTATTATTACTACTATGGGTAGCATAGCTATGCCCATTAACCGTTATTACCGGATCAGAACCACCAGTTGTCTCCATAATAACTTCACCTGCCGGACACATGCAAAATGTTCTAATTCGATCATCAAAACTCTTTGATATAAATTCCAACTTCGCTTCATGTAGCACAGTGGTCAACCCTTCCATCACCGCAACTGGCACCTCAACCCTAATACCAACATCCACAGGATTATTATGTATTGTTAGCTCAAGCCGCCTAGCTTCTGCAGTTAACCAATCCGCTCCTTCTCTACCCGGAGCTAGAATCAGATACCGGCAGTCAAATCTTTCCCCCGCTTCAGTCTCTACTCCGCTAACTTTACCATCATTTATAATGGTAGAAACCATAGTTTCAAGCTTGAATTCAAGATGCGGAGCCAGGTAATCCCGTATTGTTTTTAGCACCAAACGGCAATACTCCGTACCAAGGTGACGAATTGGCACTGGTATCAAGCGTAATTCTGCTAATGAAGCCTTTCGCTTTATCTCATTAACTTCATCTCCCATTCCATAGAGCTTATCCGGAGCACCAAACTCAAGATAAATATCATCAACATACTTAATCAATAGCTCAGCACTATCCACACCAAGAAAACTATCAAGTTGCCCTCCTACCTGTGAAGATAGGGTTAGTTTGCCATCGCTGAAAGCACCCGCCCCACCCAGACCGCTCACCACATTGCACGGTGAGCAAAGAACACAAGAGCTAGTCCGGTCACGCACAGGACAATAGCGGTCATCAATATCCTTACCTTTCTCAATGATTAGAATTTTCAAGTCTGAAGCCTTGCATAATTCTAAAGCAGCAAAGATACCCGCCGGACCACCACCAACAATGATTACATCGTATTTTTCAACCATCTTAAACTCAATACCCCTGATTCCGTAGCTTTGGAAACAGGGGTTATGGTAATTTATATATTTTCATTTTATGATTTTAAATATCAGCCGTCAAGGAAAAAGAGGCAGTGTATCAATTTGAATTTGACCATGCTTGACCGATGGTTTCTGGCATTCTGATTACCTTTGGGGGCACCTCTTTTCTTCTGTTTTTCTCTCATTCAACCTATCTCCTTGTTCAATTGATACGCCTGACTTAGTATTTTCAGGATCCAGGTAATATCATAACTTCTCCTCTTCATGCACATTTCGGTATCATGGTAGCACATATGTTCTATTATCACTACCAGATTTTGTCGCTTGTTGATATTGTGTCTTAGCCATTATAAAATAGGCTGAGGTTAAAAGATGGTTATTACTAAACATCTCTATCAACTGCAAGAACTTGATTCAGAGATTGAGTCTAATGAACAGATGCTTGCAAAAATATCCAGCCAACTTGGGGAAAGCCAGACGGTAATCAAAGCAAAAGAAAAACTTGAACTAGAACAACAACGTTTAGCAGAATTTAAACAGCAACAACATTCCGCAGAGTGGGAAATAGAAGACATTGAAAATAAACTCACCCCAGTTGAGGAAAAACTGTATAGTGGCCGCATAAAAGACCCAAAAGAACTAAACAACCTGCAGCATGAGGTTGATACACTAAAAACTAGACGTAATAAATTAGATGATAAAGCACTAGAAATAATGGAACAGGTTGAAAAAGCTACAGTGAGTGAAGCCGCCTTAATTGATAAATTTAAAACGTTAGAAGCTGAATGGCAAAGCCAGCAGCAACAATTAACCATCAATATTGATCAGCTAAACATAGCACTAACTAACCTTAACCAAAAGAGACAATTACTAATTTCCGAGATAGACTCACCGGTAATTGAACTTTACGAAAATCTCCGAAAACAAAAAGGACAAGCAGTAGTCAAGGTAGAAAAAGGAATTTGCCGTGGCTGCCGAATACTACTGCCTATCACGAATTTACAGCGGGCAAGAGGAAATAACCTTGTACAATGCAGTAGTTGTGGACGTATTTTATTCCTTCCATAGTATAATACATAGATAAAAAAAGGTAATTTAGCTTGAAAAGAATGACCATATTCACTGATGGTGCCTCACGGGGCAACCCCGGACTAGCAGCTATCGGTGCTATCATATTAGATGAGCAAGGGAAAATCATTAGCTCAATTTCCCAGCGCATCGGCAGGACAACCAATAATCAAGCAGAATATAAGGCTGTTATCACCGCTCTAACAAAAGCTGTCAGCTTAGGTGCCCAGTATATCGATATAAAAATGGATTCAGAATTAGTCGTTAAGCAAATAACTGGCGCATACCGCGTTAAAAAAGAAACTCTCAAACCATTACATCAGCAGGTTAATAAACTACTGGGATTACTAGATGGCTTTACTATCAGCCACATTCCACGCCAGCAAAACACTGAAGCCGATAATCTGGCAAACAAGGCACTAGACAGTAATCACATTTGACGAATAATTCCTTTTCAACTACGCTATGAATGGGTTAAGTAAACCGGGTGACCGCTATGGCAAATTGTCGTAGAGGAAAGTCCGAGCTCCACCGGGCAGGATGCTGGGTAACGCCCAGGAGGGGGAACCCTACGGATAGTGCCACAGAAACATACCGCCCGTACTAATTTTTTTAGTACGGGTAAGGGTGAAATGGTAAGGTAAGAGCTTACCAGCGGCTGGGTGACCAGTCGGCTGGGTAAACCCCATCTGGAGCAAGACCGAATAGGGGGATATAAGGATGTCCGGCCTGTCCCCGGGTTGGTCGCTTGACCCTGGTGGTAACATCAGGGCTAGATAGATGGTCACCGCGCTGATTAATCGGCGTACAGAACTCGGCTTACAGGTTTGCTTAACCCTGAATAATTAACTAATACCATCTAACTCGTTACATACTTTTTTCTCTATTAGCACTATGGTTACTATACTAAAGATAAGAAAGTAGCAGAAAATGCTTAATAATCTAACTTCATAAAGTACAAGTAAGTATGAAATATTACGTCAGTAACCATCAGCAAGTTTGCTTACCCTAAACTATCAGGCATATATTATATGGTCATGGAAACTTTAAATCCGCTAGCTCGTGATTTTATTCTGTTCTGCACTCGTCGTAACCATAAAGAATGGCCAGCTCTCTATGATGAAATGTGCTGGGTGGCTGGACAACGTCTTTTCCGAGGTTTAGGCTATAGTGAATTGAGAAAAGCAGGAATATCCCTTAGCCTATCCAATATAGAAGAAACTATTCGAATGATAGACACCATAACTGAACAGAAGTAACAAACTCGTACTAATACGCGATAGATTATCACTACCAGCCAAAATTCAAACTTGTTTTACCTATAAACCACAGTTTACTAATTCATATACTACTCATTAGTCTGTTTCTATCTTTTCTTACAAAAGAGGGGTAATTTCTCTGTAAAATACAATAATAGTTGGTCTTTTTAGTGTAAACTTGTATAAACTTAGATAGACTCTTTTTAATGTAACCGGCAAAAGGTAATTTATTAAAGTTAAGACCCCTATTAGGATAAATAATAATATGAAAAAGCTTTATTGGAGAGAACGCTAATGCCTAATTTTTTAAAATTTATATTAATAGCCCTGCTTTTGGTAACCAGCCTGGCTTTGTCATTTGGAGCCGGTTGCACACTAAATGACAACACCTCCACGAATCTGGACCCGGAGTTAGAAAACATAGCAGAAGCATGGGATCTGATTCTAAATAATTACGTAGACAGGGATAACTTTGACACCAGCGCATTAAGTCAAGCAGCTATCGAAGGTATGCTGGAGGCTCTAGATGACCCTTACAGCACCTACTTGAATGCCGAAGATTATCAAATGAGTTTAAGTAATCTGCAAGGTAAATTTGAAGGTATCGGTGCCTATGTAGGAATTGAAGATGAGCAGATAATAATTATCGCACCAATTATGGATTCACCAGCGGCAAAAGCAGGCATAAAGGCCGGCGATATTATCCAGGAAATCAATGGAGAAACTACATCAGGGTTAAGTATACAAGAAGCCGTGCTTCACATCCGGGGACCAAAGGGAACCACGGTAAGACTTCTTATCCTACATCAAAATGAGAGTGATCCCGTTGAGATTGAAATAATTAGAGCAGAGATTGAAGTGCCAAGTATTTACTTTGAAATGATAGAAGATCTCGCCTATATTAATATCACTCATTTTGCCGAGCATACCAGTGAAGAGCTATCTCCGGTATTAAAAAGTTTGGACCAGGAAGCAGCTGCCGGGATAATTCTTGACCTGCGCAGTAACCCCGGCGGTTTTTTACATACAGTAATTGATGTTACCAGCCACTTCATCGATAAGGGAATAATCGTTGATGTGGTCGACAATGAGGGAAATCATACTACCTCAGAAGTAAACTCCAAAATAGATACTACTGATTTACCCATGGTTATTTTAGTTGACAACTATAGTGCCAGTGCCAGTGAGATATTAACCGGTGCTCTGCAAGATCATAACCGTGCCACTATCGCTGGTACTACTACGTATGGCAAAGGCAGCGTTAATGTTTTTTACGAGCTTAAAGATGGTTCAGGATTATATCTAACCACTGCTCGCTGGCTTACCCCAAATGGCCGCCCCATAGAAGGTGTGGGAATAGAACCGGACTATATTCTTAACCTTGAGACAGAGGATGCCATTCAATGGGCAATAGATTATCTGCAAAACAAGGAATAGCATAAGCCTGAAGCAGCATAATAAACGAACAGTATGTATCGGCTATATAGATACATGATTAGAAGAAGATAAGGTTTTACCCATATAATCCTTCACAGAGTGATAGCCAAACTCAGAACGATAATATTCCTTAGCACCCACACCACTTAGAACTATCATTTGCTGAACCTGGAATGCCCCGGCAGCAATCCGTTCAGCTTCCTTTAGTAATGCCTTGCCTAAACCCTTATGCTGAGCAGCATTAGAATCACGCTGGCGGAGAGAAACCTCAGACCCGTATATATGCAATTCTCTGATCAAGGCCAAATTACCTGTAAGCTGCGAACTCAAACCAACTATAGGTTTAGATTGGATCCTCAACCTTAGCAAACCGAATAATGTTTCATTTTCATCTTCAAAAGATAGGAATATTTCTTTCCCGCCCGAAGCTTCATAATCCATCCTTACTATCTGCGGATCGCCAATATCATATCCACCTCGTACACGATGGCCATACTCACGACAACGGATACACCGGCACTGACTCCCTTGATGCTGTAACCGCTGTTTAACCATATCCCGTAATGAGTCTTTCAACCCTCCCACAATGAATTTTGCCGGGATATCACGCAATACCCGTGAGATTCTAACATACTTGGGCACAATAGCTTTAATTTCACAAATTAAGTTAATCATGGTTTCATCATCATATGGCTGGTATCGCCCATCCTGATACCATTTTTCCATTTCAGTACCCTCAACCACCATGGTCGGATATATCTTCAAACCATCCGGTCTAAAACGAGCATCACTAAATAGCTTTGCTGACAGCTCAAGGTCTTTTTCCGGATTCGAACCGGGTAACCCCGGCATCCAGTGGTAATGCACTTTTATTCCGTGTTCTTTGAGCAACCTGGTGGCCCTAACCACATCTTCCACATTATGCCCCCTCTTCACCAGTTGATAAACGTCATCATCTAGTGTTTGAACCCCCAATTCCACCCTAGTAGTACCAAATTCAATCATTCGTCTTATCTCTTCCTGCCCACACCAGTCGGGTCTGGTCTCTATACACAACCCCGTACAACGATGCTTTGCCGTTTCATTAAGCCGCTTTGCTTCTTCCAGATTAGCTGACTCTTTTCCATTCAAAGCATCAAAACAAGCCTTAATGAATTGATATTGGTAATCTATCGGACAAGCCAAAAAAGTGCCTCCCATTACTATCAACTCAATTTTATCGGTGGGATGTCCCATATCAGTAAGAATTTTCAGCCTGAACTCAACCTGAACTTTAGCGTCAAATTCACATTTAATCGCCCGCAATACTGCCGGTGATTCCGGAGTATAGCTCTGCGGTGCCGCAGAATATGTCGGGCAATATACACATTGCCCCGGGCACTCCATAGGCTTAGCCATAACCGCCACCGGAGTAACTCCTGATATTGTCCTCGATAATTTTCTCATATATACTTCTCTCAGGGATTAAAAACAGTTTAGCAAATTTTTACTGATGACAACAAACGTATTTAACCAAATAGCGGAAAGCTGGTACAACTTCAGGCACTGGTCTATATTCCGTAATGAGCTGGAGGAACTGGCTCAAAAATGGCATGAAGGCAAGTTGCTTAATCTGGGCTGTGCTCATGGTCCAGACTTTCTGCCTTTTAAACATGGTTTTGATTTATATGGCGTGGATATTTCTAGTGAAATGCTGAAGCTTGCCCGGAAATATTCCCGGAAGCACGAATTTGCGGTAAATTTAACCCTAGCTAGTGTCAGTTGTCTCCCTTATTCTGATGAAACCTTTGATTGGGCAATCTCAGTTGCTACTTATCACCACTTGAAGGGTATAGAGGAAAAACAAAACGCATTAAACGAACTGAAAAGGGTACTAAAACCTGGTGGAGAAGCATTCATCACCGTTTGGAACCGCTGGCAGTTGCGCTTCTGGTTCAATGGTAAAGAGACACTGGTACCATGGCGCAAGAAAGACCAGATATTATATCGTTACTACTACCTTTTTTCCTATTCTGAACTGGAAAAACTGGTAAAGCAGGCTGGCTTCGAGGTATTAAAATCTTTTCCTGAAAGCTCCTATAATTTCCCGGTAAAGCTATTCTCCCGAAATATATGTTTACTGGTGAGGAAAAGCGATTAAACTAAATCATTTTAATCAATCTTGGTAGGTGGCTCCACAGGGTGTATAATCCCCTTAACAAAGAAAAAGGGGTAGTTATGCCTCAATTCTATAAGTTCAATTGGCAATGCTACGATGTGGATATTATTGTAGGTGATAATTTGCGTAAGTTAACACGTTTAATAACCGGATGGTGTTTATTCAAAAAAGATGCATTGCCATATCTGAATCAAGTGCCATTATATTTTGATTGTACAATAACACCACCAACAAACATTAAAAGTTCCGATAAAATAAATTATGAATGGCGATTACTTGGTGTGGAAGATGGCAAGATTTACACTCAAAAAAGAGGTGTATTAGATATTGTACCTAATGAAAAAACGAGGATTAAATTAGTTTCGGATGTTATTCAACGTACTATACAATATACAGGCGAGATACGCTTTAGTACGGACGAACTAGATAAAGAACAATGGCAACTTTTTGTAAGTCTAACGGTGTTAGATAAGGATATTTACTCTATGGAGAAAATAATGACACGCCTTGCTGATTTTATATGGTTCATAATCGGTATAGGATTAACGATATTAATTCAGAAAATATTTGGGGTGATTTAATTAAAAAAAGGAAACAACCAAGAATGATTATAACCAACTAAATAATAAGATTGACAATCCTTCCAGCATTGAATTATGCTAAGCAAGCTCAGATGAAAAAGAACACAAGTAGAAGCAGGGGGTTCCGACAAATGCTTATCCCAACGATAATAATGGGTACACTTGCCATTGTCCTCCTCTTTATCGGTTTTCAGAGAGGTGAAGGAGAACATTTATTAGGTTTAAAATCTGCTGGCAATCTGTTACTGCAAATTACCCCGCTGTTAATATTTGCCTTTATCGTCGCGGGGATGGCACAGCAGCTCATTCCCACCGAAATAATATCAAAGTGGATTGGTATTGAATCAGGATTACGGGGTATATTAATCGGTTCATTAATCGGTGGTATAATGCCGGGAGGCCCATATGTCAGTCTGCCCATAGCTACCGGGCTCTTACGTACCGGAGCCAGTGTTGGCACTATGGTAGCTTTTATGACCGCCTGGTCATTATGGGCCGTTTCACGAATGCCCCTAGAAATTGGTATAATGGGTTGGAAATTCTGGCTAATCCGGATGGCTTGTACTTTTTTCTTCCCTCCAATAGCCGGATTAGTTGCTAATTTATTCTTTTCAAAAATAAGCATTACTTAATCAAACAAGATAAGGAGAGATATTATGCCAGTAGTTATCGTTGAGATGTGGGAAGGACGTACTGTAGATCAAAAGAGACAACTCGCAGAGGGCATCACCTCTTCATTTGTAAAACTTGGTACTCCTGCAGAAGCAGTACACGTTATCATGAAAGATATTCCCAAGCAAAACTGGGCAATTGGAGGCAAACTTGCCTCTGAAAGGTAAATAAACCAGCTCGGGCATCAGCCATAAGTCCGAATTACCAATACTCATTATATATTTATTAACCTTATCCCTCTATCTACCTTCCCTAATATGGGAAAATATGGGAATGGAAAAAGTGGGCAGCACTAGTAAATGAAACAAGGAAGAAGTTTAATAAGTCATACCTTAACATATTCTTTAATGTTGGTTAGAAATTTAATATGAATAGGGGGATAAAATGATTTTCAAAAAGCTGGAAGTGGGACCTTTTGCTTCCAACTGCTACATTGTTGGCTCTAAAACCACCAGGGAAGGAATAATAATTGATCCCGGTGATGAAGCCGACGTAATTTTAAACACAGTTAAAGATTTAGAGTTAAAAATAAAGTATATTATTTTAACCCACGGACACCTTGACCATATCGGTGCCCTGAAAAAAGTTAAAGAGAAAACAGGCGCTGAGATAGCTCTGCATACTAATGAATCCGAATCATTTCAAAACCAAACAATAAATAAGCTTTTCGGTATTTCTTATCCCACCCCACCCCCTCCTGACAAACTGCTTAATGATGGAGATAAAATAGACATCGGAGATCTGCATTTTACAGTTCTCCATACTCCCGGACACAGTCTGGGAGGTCTCTGCCTCATTGAAAAGGAAATAGTATTCAGTGGAGACACCCTGTTTAACAGCAGCATCGGCAGAACTGACCTGCCTGGGGGCAATTACAGTCAATTAATAAACAGTATCAACACCAAACTTATGACATTACCAGATAACACTATAGTATATCCCGGCCACGGTCCTGAAACTACTATTGGTGCCGAACGCCGTAGTAATCCTTTTCTTAGCATTTAACTGCCAAGAATAAAGCAGAGGTGAGATATCTCACCTCTGCTTCTTTTTTTTCTAGCTTAATCTCTCAGGAATAAGCTTATCTACAATGAAATAAGAGTCACAAAAACTGGTCCAAAAATCACCGCCACCTTACCGACCAGCTTAATCAAAATATTTAGTGATGGTCCAGCTGTATCTTTAAAAGGATCTCCTACAGTATCACCGATAACAGCCGCTTTGTGAGTATCACTTCCCTTACCACCCAAATTACCTGCCTCAATGTATTTCTTAGCATTATCCCAGGCACCACCGGCATTCGCCATCATCACCGCCATCAGGAATCCTGTTACCAATGAACCAACTAGTAAGCCAGCAACTGCTTCCGCTCCTAAAGTAAAACCAAGTATAAGCGGGACTACAATTACTAATATTCCTGGCACCAGCATCGCACGTATGGCTTCCTTAGTAGCAATATCAATGCAACTCACGTAATCGGGTTTACCCTCACCGGTCATTAATCCTTTAATGTCCCGGAATTGTCTCCTGACTTCGTTAACAATTTTAAAAGCACCATGACCAACACCCCTCATTGCCAGAGAACTGAATATGAAAGTTAACATTCCTCCAATCATTACTCCGGTAATTACATCCACATTAGTTAAACTGGCAATATCAATTTCTGCCACTTCAAAATATGTAGCTAACCAAGCTAATGAAGCTAAAGCAGCCGAGGCGATAGCAAAGCCCTTACCGAGAGCAGCAGTGGTATTTCCTACGGCATCCAGAGCTTCGCAACGCTCCCTGACTTCCGTTCCCAAATTAGCCATTTCAGCAACGCCTGCCGCATTATCAGCTATCGGTCCGTAGCAGTCCATGGCTAATAACATACCTAGGTTTATCAACATGCCCATTGCAGCAATAGCAATGCCCATCAGCCCGCCAAACGCATAAGCCAAAACAGTGGCAATGGCAACCAGTATTATGGGCATAGCAGTACTCATCATACCCGTCGCTAAACCCTCAATAATATTAATCGCCGGTCCGGTTTGACCTGCCTCAGCAATCTTCTTAGCCGGGCTGTGGTCAGCCGAGGTATAGTATTCGGTTATCCGGCCAATCAGGAAACCACAAACTAAACCTGATACCAAAGCCCAGAATAAATCAAGTGCACCAACATAACCATTAATAATAAAGAAAGAAGCAATAACCATCAGGACATTACTAACGTATACTCCTCTATTCATAGTCGCATGCGCCTTTGATACCTGTTCTTCAAAGGTTCCCTTGAAGTCTTTGGGCCGAACGGCTAGAGCACCAATAATAGATACAACAATACCTACCGCGCCCAGTATCAGCGGTAATATCATACCTTTGACAGCTCCAATAGCAATAACACCCAAAACCATTGATGCAGCAATAGCAGAAACATATGATTCATACAAGTCAGAACCCATACCTGCTATGTCACCTACATTATCGCCCACATTATCAGCAATTACTGCCGGGTTTCTCGGATCATCCTCCGGAATTCCAGCTTCTACCTTACCTACCAGATCCGCACCAACGTCAGCACTTTTAGTAAATATGCCTCCACCCACCCTCAGAAACAAGGCAACAGCTGAAGCACCAAAGGCAAATCCTAACCAAACATGACTATCTTCCCACAAGAAGGATATGATAGTTAACCCTAATAATCCTAATCCCACCACACAAAAACCCATCACTGCCCCACTGGAGAAGGCAATTTTTAGAGCTTTTGCCCAGCTGCCAGTAGCAGCATGTGCGGTTCTCACATTAGCTTTTGTAGCAATAGTCATGCCCAAATAACCAGCGAGAGATGAAGTAACAGTGCCCAGCAAATATGCCACCGCTACCCATGGTTTAGGATCAACCAATAAGGCAAGGATAATAAAAAGAACTGCAGTAAAAATACCTAATGTCATGAACTCACGCCGCAAGAAAGCTCTTGCCCCTTGCTGGATGGCATGACCAATCTCACGCATCCTCTCATTACCCTCGCTCTGCCGTAATATAGTAGTTGTCAGGTAACCAACGAATCCCAAAGCTAAAACGGCAGCCAAGATTACCCATATTCTAAGGTCCATTAATTTAACCTCCCCAAAATATATAATTAAAACAACTAACCTACTCTCTAAAGTTTAGAGTTTTAAGAAACCTGCATAAACAATGAATTTCAATCTACTATAGCTTTTCTCTAAATTCACCCAATCTGTTTTCTAAGTTTTTCTGACTCATAACTAATGTCAGGTCACTACGTGTCCTTTCTAGGACGCCACGAACCATATCAGTGGTACGGCGCAGACCACCGGTTATAGCGTCAGGAAAATCAATAGTTACTAAAACGCTGTAGATTTCATCCATTGCTGATAATAATTCTCCACCCCGAGATAGATCACCCCTTCTTATGCCATCAAGAAGATAACGCCGCAGTTCGCCCACGGCTTCACCCATTCCATTTAAATAAGCTGCGTAATCAACACCCAGGTCATCAGGAGAAGGTAGCTTTTTCCCCATTATCAAGGCAAGAGTAATGCTGCCTTCAGCAAACTCTTTCTGGGCATCTTTTAAAATGCCGGTATTACTGAGTTCCTTTGAGGATATGATATCCTGTTTAGAATCTTCAAGACACTGACTGGCTTTTAGCAGCAATCCATAAGCCTGATCAAATTCCTGACGATGAACAGCACGAATAGCATTGCTGCAATACCGTATTATTTCACGGCAAAGTGGTAGTATTTTCTCTCTGGCTGCATCTTTTACTGTAAAACTCAGCCGTATCTGTTCAGTAATCGTTTCCAAGTTATCAATCAACTTACTTATTTTTAACCTCAAATCTTACTACTATTCACTGAGCCGCTTTTTCTGGTAGCCCTGTTCTTATTAAAGCACTTGATGTTAACTTAATGTCAGCTCTGAGAACTATAAACTCAGATTCTTTATTCCTATTGATACAACTGAATGATACAAAGTGTTCAATATTGTTGGTTAAATTTACAATTGCTGGTTACAAATCCCCAACTCATGTTCTTTATCTAGCACATATAGTGCTATAATTAAGCAATAAACAGATTATCTCCTTCTATATTCTATAATTGAAGCTTTTTCCAAATACGCATCAGATGAGCATAAATAATAGTCAGAGTTTGCTTTGTTAATGCCACAGAAAATGCCATCTTTCTTCCTGTTTGGATTTCACTCTATAGTCAGGTAGTTAATTCTAGCACAACATACTTAGGTGGTAAAGTAACAAAATTTTAGCCATCATTTACTGCATTTTCGATAAGCTCTATCCTCAATATTTTCCCTTTTAACCCTAGCTCTATAGCTACAAAATCAATACGCCATAATAAAGGTAAATCTTCATGGTTTTGAATATAATGGTAAGCAGTGGCTTTTAATCTTGCTTTTTTAGTTGGTGTTACTGATTCCTCAGGACTACCGAATTTCAGACTTGTTTTAGTTCTAACCTCAACAAAAACAAGAAAATCTTTATGCTTGGCTATAATATCAATTTCACCATCGGAACAACGGTAGTTAGTTTCAATAACATGGTAATCTTTTTTTTCAAGATAATCCCGTGCCAGCTTTTCTCCCAGCATACCAGTTTCTCTGCGTTTCATATTTTTTTCTCAATCATATCTTTAACTGGCCTAAAAGAATAACGATGAATAGCAGATGGGTTTAATCGGCGCAGACAATCAAGGTGATGTTTTGTACCATAACCCTTATGCTGAGCTAATCCATAGCCTGGATAAATTTCATCGCACTCTATCATCAGACGATTTCGACTTACTTTAGCAATAATAGAAGCGCAAGCAATCGAGAAACACAAGCAATCACCATAAGTAATACCTTTCTGTGGTAGAGGGACATTAGTTAGGTGCATATAGTCAATAAGCAGAAATTCAGCTGGTGGCGAAAGCTGGTCTACCGCTCGCTTCATGGCTAATTGAGTGGCATTAATTATGCCATCTTTATCTACTGTCTGCGGAGATACTTCACCAACACCTATTGAAATTGCTGCTTCATAAATCCGATAGAACAGAAATTCACGCCTTGCCGGTTTCAACTGTTTACTATCATTTACTTCACCCAGCCAGGGAGCATCTATCTGGCAGGGTAAGATAACAGCCGCTGCTATTACAGGACCAGCCAGTGCACCACGACCAGCCTCATCAATTCCAGCAATATAATGGTAACCCTGTGCTTTTAGTATTGTTTCTTCAGCAAATGACGGTTTCTGCATTGATTATTGTCCCCCCACCCAGAACAATATCACCTTGGTAAAACACAATAGCCTGCCCGGGAGTAATTGCCCATTGCGGTTGCTGAAAATGAACCTTAGCTGTACTGTTATTGAGACAAAGATTAACTGCTGTTTCAGATGACCTGTAACGTATCTTAGCAGTTATATCCGTAGTTTTTTCAGGCAATTTTCCTGAAACCCAGCTTAGTTGATTAGCACAAAGTGTATCATTAAGCAGCTGGGCTTTACCACCAACCACCAATCTATTATTAACAGTATCTAAACTGATTACATATAGAGGTTGTTCTGAGGTAAGGCCTAAACCTTGCCTTTGCCCTACCGTATATTGCGCTAAACCCCGGTGTTCACCCAATAATTTGCCTGTAGCATCAACAATATCCCCCGGCTGGAGATGTATAAACTTGGAAATAAATGACCGATAGTCATTATCTGCTATAAAACAAACATCCTGACTATCACGTTGAGTACTGGCCGGTAAATCCAGCTTTGCAGCTATTCTTCTTACTTCCACCTTAGATAAATTGCCTACTGGCAGAAGCAAATACGAAAGTTGATCTTGCCCCAGAGTATAAAGAAAATAAGACTGGTCTTTAGTCCGGTCAACTGCCCTTAGTAAATGATAACCGCCAGACTGGTATTCTACTCTGCAATAATGCCCCGTGGCTAAATAATCAGCACCCATTTCCTGTATCTTTCTAAGTAAAAGGCCAAATTTTACGTACTGATTACACTTGATACAGGGATTAGGCGTGCGTCCCAAGATATAATCACGACAGAAATAATCAATAACGCAGTTCTGGAATTCTGTTTTAAAATCAAGTACATGAAAAGGAATATTTAATATCTGGCAGGTACACTCTAGATCTGAGAGATCGCTCTCTGCCCACAATTGCATATAAACGCCAATAACATTATAGCCAGCCTCAATTAATAAAGCAGCAGCAACTGATGAGTCTACTCCACCACTCATAGCTACTGCAACTCGTTTTTGGCTCATTTATTATTAAATTACTCTCTCTTTTACTTTAGTAGAAGTTGATTTACCTTCTGCCAGATAATCTCCCTCACTTGGATTTCTGATAGTCTAGTATCTACAATAAACCACCGTTCCGGATCATTTGCTGCCAGCTTAAGAAAACCATCCCTCACTCTTTGGTGAAATGCCATATCCTCCTGCTCAAAGCGGTCTTTCTTTTGTTTATCCTTACGAGCAAGCCCTTCATTTACTGGAATATCCAGCAGGATTGTCAGATCGGGTTTTAATCCAGCAGTAGCAGTATTATTAATCAATTCAACTGTTTTTAAATCTAGTCCCCGCCCATAACCCTGATAGGCAATTGTGGAATCGGAAAAACGGTCACAAATAATAATTTTCCCTGTTACCAGGTTAGGTCTGATTACATCACTTACCAACTGAGCACGAGACGCATTAAATAACAGTAATTCAGCCATAAATGATATTTCTTTAATTTCAGTCCACTTTAACCAGCGTTCAACTTTATTACCAAAAGGAGTCCCCCCCGGCTCGTGGGTTAATATTACTGGTATATCTAACTCCAATAATTTTTTATAAAGCTCCTTGGTCTGAACACTTTTTCCGCTACCTTCTCCCCCCTCAAAAGTAATAAATAAAGCCATAAATTACCTCATTATTACAATTCCTACCAGGACGCAGCCTGAGGTTTCTCTATAATTTCCAGCAAATCCAAAGCCTTTGTTATCTGTTTTGCGGCATCGCTAGCAAGATCACCATCACTTTTTTCAATAGCTTCAATAAAAGAAGCACAGGCTATTAGATATAAATCCATACCTTGAGCTTGACGCTCCAGAGTATCGCTATCTTTCAGATCTTCTATCTCAGGTATATTCTTAAAGCTATTTATAAAAGGCGGTAATTGCTTAACCGCCTTATTAAAGGCCCGTAATTGCTTACCGTTATCCTTTGATTTCACACTATCATGAACATCATAAACCAGATCACCCACTCCCTTAATCACTTGCGTATATTCCGTCATCCAATAAATCTGGCCGGTTTTAATTTCTGGCTTTACCGACAAGTCAGCAAGCACTAAATCCATTTTTTCTAGAAATTCAGCTTTACCCACAGCTTTTGGAGGATTTCTTCTAGGAAACCTCCCTTCAAGCAGCCCTTCCGGAATCAACAGACTACTGCCAGAAACAGCAACAGCTGCTATCAGTAGAAATCCTATGCTAAAAACTATTGCTTGCCATAATGGCCTGCCAATAGCCAAGCTTACAACAAAAACCAGCACATCAATTATCAATATTATGTATAAAGCTTTTTTTGACCGCACTATTTTTATGCCCCCCTTAATACTAAAGTGGTAATCCATTTTATATGTGATTATATACTACACTATTTACCTTACCACTCCAGCTTATCATATACCTTTGAGTTTTTCTTTGTTCAGTTCTTACTAAATTACCATCATTTGTAAATCCTCACCCGTCTATTGGCGTCTCTACCTACACTTTGTGAAGTCATATCACTTCTTTCAGCTATCAAGTGCTGCAAACGCCGAATATAGGCGCTCCGCGGACTGAGTTCTACCATTTTTTGACCGTTTCGTACCTGATCAACCGCTCCTTCTGCCTCATCAAGAGCCAGTTTTACTGAACCCGTCTTATCTGTATCATCTCGGGGATAAACATCATTCAGTAATTGCCTGATTTGAGGCGGGGTGTTACTTTTAAGAACATAGACAGGTAATTTTGCTAGTTCAGCATCAATGATTTTCTGTGCTTTTCGCCGATAGTAACTTCTAGAAGTTACAAAAAGACTAGCGTCACTCAGATTATTGACAACATCCAGTGTCAAATGCCTTTCCTTTGCTATTTGTTCCAATCGCTTACGGTTTATCCCAAAGAGATAAAGCTTCCGCAGATCATTTCTATTGGCTTGCTGCCTATTCTTATTAATTTTCTTAACGTAATTTATGGCAGTTTCCGGTTCCTGCTTTTCTAACCTGACCTCCCCGTCCTTATCAAGCCAGCGGACATCAGATCCTATAGGTTGACCTCGCAGAATGGAATCTACTGATTCGCCTACATCCGGATGAATGGCAACCTTATCCCAATCCTGAATTTCAACTACGATATCAAAAGTAGGTGGCAACATCCGCTCCAGTATGGTTTTTTGCGTTCCCCTGCGTTTGGCCTCTTCATCACCTAAAGTTACCGTTTGTATCCCGCCAACCAAGTCAGCCAAAGTAGGGTTCATTATCAGATTATCTAATATATTACCATGAGCCGTAGCTACCAGTTGCACTCCACGCTCAGCAATTGTTCGAGCTGCTTGAGCCTCAAGTTCAGTCCCGATTTCATCAATGACAATTACCTCAGGCATATGGTTTTCTACAGCTTCAATCATTACTGCGTGCTGCATACTAGGGGTAGTCACTTGCATCCGCCGGGCATGACCAATTGCCGGATGCGGAATATCACCATCACCGGCAATCTCATTTGAAGTATCAACAATTACTACCCGCTTATTAAAATCATCAGCTAGTACCCGGGCTACTTCGCGTAGCATCGTTGTTTTCCCCACACCGGGACGGCCCAAAAGCAATACGCTTTTACCCGATTGGATAAGGTCTTCAATGATTTTCATGGTGCCAAAAACAGCTCTACCCACACGACAAGTAAGACCGACAATACGCCCTTTACGATTACGAATGGCCGAAATACGATGCAAAGTACGCTCAATGCCAGCTCGGTTATCATCCCCAAAGCTACCGACACGAGAGGTCACATAACTAATATCTTGCTCATCTATATCTTTAGGATTAAGTACTATTTCCTGCTGCAGAAAGCGGGCTTCAGGGAAACGCCCCAAATCCAGCACCACCTCCAACAGTTCACTAACGTTCTCCTGCTGGCGTAAAGGCTGGCGGATATGAGGAGGGAAAATATTAATCAAAGCATCTAAGTCATCAGTAATTAATTTTTGCAACGGCATACTCCCTGTCAATTATCAACTTGATACTTTTTATGATGTCCGTCCACAATATCTAAAAAATACTGATGGAATCTTAAATCATCAGTCAATTCCGGATGAAAAGCAGATACCAGTATCTTCCCCTGCTGAACAGCAACAATAGTATTATCAGATAATCTGGCAATTATTTCCACATTACTGCCTACTTGCTTAATTAGTGGCGCCCGAATGAATACTGCTGGAAAAGACTGAAATCCAAGTATGGGTATTAACAGCTCTGTTTCAAAGCTTTCTTTCTGCCTGCCGAAGGCATTGCGTTTTACCGATATATCTATTATTCCCAGCGGCTCTAAATTAAAATCTGTTACATCCTTAGCCAGAAGTATCATACCCGCACAGGTACCAAATACTGCCATGCCATTATCAGCCAAGTCTCTAATTTCCTGAATCAGCTTATAATCCTGCAGTAATTTAATAATAGAAGTGCTTTCCCCACCAGGAATAATTAACCCATCCAGACCTGCCAGATCATCAACTAAACGGACAGGTAAAGTCTCTACTCCCAGTTGGTTTAATCTATCTATATGCTCGGCAAAGGCTCCCTGCATGGCAAGGACGCCAATTTTCATATTACCATCCCCTGGATGCTAATAATTCGTCATCAGGAATTTGCTTTATATCAAGTCCAGGCATAGCCTCTCCCAGATTCTTGGAGACTTCAGCAATAATTTGAGGATCCTGAAAATGAGTAGTTGCTTTAACAATAGCCTTAGCTCTAGGTTCCGGGTCTTTCGATTTAAATATACCTGAACCCACAAAGACACCATCGACACCCAATTGCATCATCAGAGCAGCATCAGCAGGAGTAGCTATACCACCAGCGGCAAAGTTTACCACTGGCAGTTTCCCTGTTTTATGTATTTCTAGTATCAGTTCCAATGGTGCTCCTATTTCTTTAGCAAATGCCATCAGCTCTTCTTGCGGCATATTTACCAGCTTACGAATTCCACCCATTACCGCTCGCATATGCCTGACAGCTTCCACAACATTACCAGTACCGGCTTCACCTTTTGTTCTAATCATAGCTGCCCCCTCAGCAATGCGGCGTAAAGCCTCACCTAAATCACGGCACCCACAAACAAATGGAATTTTAAAGTCATGCTTCCAGATATGATGCGCTTCATCAGCTGGGGTAAGCACCTCAGATTCATCGATAAAATCTACATTAAGAGCCTGCAAAGCTTGAGCCTCCACGAAATGGCCAATACGACATTTAGCCATTACCGGAATAGAGACAACTTTCATAATATTTTCAATAACAGTTGGATCAGCCATTCGAGCAACACCTCCCGCAGCTCGAATATCTGCAGGAACTCTCTCTAATGCCATTACCGCACAGGCTCCTGCCTCTTCAGCAATCTTGGCATGTTCGGCATTAACCACATCCATAATAACGCCGCCTTTTAGCATTTGAGCAAGCCCAGTTTTAACTTTCCATGTTCCACTCTCCATGGCTTTATCCTCACTTTACTATATATATTCTTATACCTCATTTTACTATTTTTTAAATAGACTATCAAATTTATTAATTTTATTACCAATTAGCAACTGAAAATTAATACGAGCATAAACAATTTAAGCATAACATAACCACACTTAGTAAGTGTTCACTATAGACTGTATTACGTAATTATTGTATAATCGGGTAAACA
>JAQTVP010000113.1 GCA_028707015.1 Dehalococcoidales bacterium
CTCATTATTATTAGCAGGGGGATTCTCTGCTGAGGTATCTGTTATCTATTTTTTACCCATGCGATAAATTCTTCTGTGTTATAAAACTCCTCGTGAATATCTTCTGAAAATACTTTAATTATTTTTGCCCCAGGCATCTCCCTTTGCCAGTGATACAACCAATTGTTGACAGCGGTTGAAACGTTGCTACTTTCTAACGATCCGAATTGACTTGTATAATAATTACCGGCCGGGTCAAGAATAGTAAGATTACCATCTTGAACTGGGAAAGCTACGGCCAAATGCCCTGATTCTTCAGAACGGATTCCTATAACCCAAATTGTATATTCTCCCTTATTATAATTAAGCAACATACTTGCGAGTAGTATGGCCATATCCTCACAGTCACCATGCTTGTCTTCAAGAGTCTCCTCAGGCATTCGCCAATATTCTTCCCCCCATATTATTTTCCCGGATATGTATTCTGGAAGTAGAGGTGTATAACTGTCGTAAGAGTAGGTTACGTTGGTTACTATCCATTGATATAATTTTTCACAATCTTTCCAATAGTCGTTTACGTCTCCAGAATAACCGCCAGTAATTTCCAATACTTTAGCCGAGACAGATGAATTATTTGGGGTGATGAAACTTTGTTCATCTTCCTGTGTTAGGGCTAGCCTGGAGTTAATTTCCTGTTTCAAACTAGCATACTGATTTAACATTGTACTATTATTAGTTTTTTCAGTTTCCAATTGTTTCTCAGCCGTATCTAGTGTAATCTCAATAACAGATAGTTGTGCCTGAATATCAATTAATTGACTTTCAGTATTAATTAACTGCATCTGTGTAGTATTTAACAAGGTTTTAGTATTATTAAGGTTTTCCTCACTAGCTTCTAATGTAAGTGTAGATTGAGATAATTGTATACTGGTATCGCTCAATTTCTTCTTAGTGAGGTAATAATTATACCAACCGATAGTAGCGACACTAATAGATATAAGTATAACCACAATAGATATTAGTTTTAAAATTCTATTCATACAAATTTCCCTATATTTACTTTTAGTACTCTTTTAATCAAATGCTGAAGCGTTCAATTTACATTATATGAAGTCATTTACTGGCAGGTAAATGAGAGAAGCGATCGTTGAGAATAAATTATCTCTTCAATAAAACATTCTTTTAACATTATGTTAGAAAGTATTTTACACTATCAGTAGGTTCTTTTCTAGCTTTAATGAGTATAAAGTGACATAACATATATAGTGCGACTCATTTTACTACTGATAATAATGTTTACATAATAACAAGAACTTGCAAAACGTTACGTTGAAAATTTTCAGCATATATTTTCTATTCACTTTTTTGACATATACTTCATATATTTATATATTTATAAAATTATCAACTATTATTAAATAATGAGGTGAAATAAAATGGCTGCTAATCCGAGAGAAATACTGAATGACCTAAAAAAAGGGTCAGTAAAAATGGCAAAAGCTCATCCTGAATGTTCAAAAGCTTTTAATGAGCTGGGTAAATCTGCTCTACAAAAAGGAGCATTGGATACAAAAACAAAAGAACTTATTGCCGCTGCGCTTGGAGTTGCTGCACGTTGTGATTATTGTATTGTCCATCATGTTTATGAATCATTTAAAGCTGGAGCAACTCGCCAAGAACTGCTCGAGACAGCGTGTGTTGCTACTTTTATGGGAGGAGGTCCTAATTTAACCTATAGTTCTACATTATTCATAGACGCTATTGATGAATTCGCCAAGGATTTTGACAGATAACAATATTGATATCATAAGTTTTATGGATTATTCTTGATTTTTTAGGAGTATTGTTTCCATCATATTTTTTTAATGGCATTCTAAAAAATTCAATCAATCTACGAGGCTATTCGTCTTCCATTGCGATGGGTTCATCATTTTGTTGATATACTTCAGCATTTCGTTTTGATAAAACATCAATTCGTCCTAATTCGACTTGCTGTAATATAGTGCGATATAACCGGCCAATTCTTTCGCCATACTGCTCTGCTGACCCTGCAGTACTCAATTTATCCATTACTGTTACTGTCAGGTCTCTGGCAATTCCCATTATACTTTCTTTAGGCATCATGTTCCTCCCTTTTAAATGCTTAATATATTATGTCAATATATTCTAAAAAGCGTTCTATTTAAGTGTCTGGTAAATGTTTTCCATAAGTTTAGTTAGACCCCAATTCTTCTCTGCTGATACTAATACTGTATTTTTCTGTATTTCCCCTTCACCAGAAAAATATTTTATGGCTTTTTCTTCATCCCAAGTCTTTTCACTATCAAGTAGTAAATCAATTTTGTTTAATACTGTAATTCGGGGCTTATCTGTAAGATTCAGGTCCGTAAGTATATTTTCTACTGTCTGGCACTGCTCTGGTGCATTAGGTGAAGTTAAATCAACTACGTGCAGTAAAATGTTGGCTTCATTTAGTTCTTCAAGTGTTGCTCTGAATGCTGTTACAATTGCTGGAGGCAATTTCTGAATAAAACCAACAGTATCAGTTAATAAAATCCTAGTTTTATTAGGTAGCATTAATTGTCTGGTAGTTAGATCCAGAGTGGCAAACAGCTTATCCTCAACAAAAACATCGGTATGGCTGAGAGCATTCAATAATGTGCTTTTACCGGCGTTAGTATAGCCAACCAAAGCTACTATCGGAATACCACTTTTTTGGCGTTGCTGACGGTATAACATACGGCGTTTCCTAACTTCATCAATCTGTTTCTGTAATCGCTGTATTTTCTGACGGATAATACGCCTGTCAGTTTCTAATTGTGATTCACCTGGTCCACGTGTACCAATACCTCCACCAAGTCTTTCCAAATGACTCCACTGTCCGGTAAGACGAGGTAAGAGATACTGATGCTGTGCTAATTCTACCTGTAATTGTCCTTCACGGGAGTGAGCTCGTTTAGCGAATATATCTAAGATTAGAGCAGCCCGATCAATAATTTTTACACCGAGAGTTTTTTCTAGATTTCTTTGTTGCAATGGTGAAAGTTCATCATTAAATATAACTACATCATAATTTAAGCTATTTTTAAAGAAAAGTAGCTTATCCAGTTTACCTTTACCTAAATAGTGTGTTTTTGAAGGAATAGCCAACCTTTGGATAAATTTCCCGACTACATCAGCACCTGCTGTATCGGCTAACTGAGCCAGTTCTTCTATAGAATTTTCTACTAACCAATTATCAGCATTTCCCTTAATAGCTACTGCTACCAGGTATGCTCGTTCAGGTGCTGCATGGGTTAATATAGATCCTTTTGCTATGATATCCCTCTATTTTTTTATTACTATAAATATATTATGTCAATTAACTTTTTGATTTAAATTTATTTCTAGTATCGCGCCATTGTGATAGCCGGGAAAGACCTTTCACTAGTCCTGCGTCAGGAATAGTTAATGACAATCGTACATAACCCTCACCATTTTTACCATAGCCTATTCCAGGCGTAACTACAACTCCAACCTGTTCCAATAAATTATTAGCAAATTCTGCTGAGGTATAACCTTCAGGAATCTCTGCCCAAACATATAGGCTTGCTTTTGACGGTTCAGCTTTAAGACCAATATTATTTAAAATATCAACAACCAAATCACGTCGCCGTTGGTAAATGACATTATGTTGCTGAATACAATCCTGTGGACCGTTTAAAGCTTCAATAGCAGCATATTGAATAGCTTTTGGAATACCTGAATCTAGATTAGACTTTATTTTCTTTAAGGCAGTAATTATCTCAGCGTTTCCCACAACCATTCCGATACGCCACCCAGCCATATTATAACTTTTCGATAATGAGTGGAATTCAACTCCTGTCTCCTTAGCTTTTTCCGCCTGCATCAGGCTAACTGGCCGATAATTATCAAAAGCAACTTCAGTATATGGTGCATCATGACAAATAGCTATATTATTTTTTTGAGCAAATTCAGTCACTTTATTAAAAAATTCAAGGTTTGCTACGGCACCGGTAGGATTATTGGGATAGTTTATCCATAAATATTTTGTTTTTTTCAAAATATCTTTGGGAATTATATCTAACTGTGGAAGATAATATTTTTCCTTTGTGAGAGGCATAAAATAAGGTGTCCCGCCAAATAATAGAGTGCTGATTGAATAAACAGGATAACCTGGATCCGGTAAAAGCACAATATCTCCGGGATCAACCAGGCATAGAGCAATATGAGCAATTCCTTCTTTAGAGCCAATTAGTGGTAATACTTCTTTTTCAGGATCAAGATTAACATTAAAACGTTTTTTATACCATTCGGCAATAGTTTTGCGTAATTCAGATAAACCATTTGATTCAGGATAGTGATGATTATCGGGGTTCTGTGCTGCCTGACAAAGCCTGTCTAATATATGCGCAGGTGTCGGGATGTCAGGATCACCAATTGCGAAGCTAATTATTTCTTCACCCCGGGCTCTTTTTTCAGCTATGTTTTTTAAAATTTCCACAAAAAGATACGGCTGTATATGTTCCATTCGTTTAGCCATTCTCATTTAAATAACACCTCATTCCATATTTTAAAGATAATAGCAGGAAAAAACCATAAATAATTTTATATTTCTAATCCTGTAGATTACTATTTGTTTTGAAGAATTTTTCTATAAACATTATAATTTCGTTTTCAGGTTCAGTCTCTACATCAAACCATTTTATTCTTTTATCCTTGAGTTTAAACCAGTTATATTGCTGCCGGACAAAACGATGAGTTTCATATTTAATTTTTTGTATAGCAGCCGTTAAAGACATTTCATCATTAAGATACATCCCAATTTGTCTGTAACCTATTCCAGACATAGCTGGTAAATTTACTTTATAGCCCATATTTATTAACTTCTCTACTTCGATTACTAAACCTTGACCTATCATATCATCAACTCTTAAATCAATTTTATGGTAAAGTGCCTTTCTGTCCATGGTTAACCCTACTATAAACATATTAAAGAATGGTGCTTTATTATGAACACGTGTTAATGAGGCGTCAGTATTTTTATGAACTTCAAGTGCTCTGATAACGCGCCGGATATTATGCTGGTCAATTCGCTGTGCCGCCAAAGAATCTATTTTCTTAAGGTTCTCGTATAGTTTCTCACTGCCTTCTTTAGATATTTCCTCTTCCAGGCTGCGTCTGAATTTTATATCAGGTGAAATTCTTGGGATTCCCCAGCCTTCTAATACAGACCATACATACATTCCACTACCACCCACTAAAATAGGTAAATGACTGCGCTGATGTATCTCTTTAATTGCTTGGTAGGCTAATACTTGGTATCTTGCTAAACTGAATTCTTCATCGGGATTTATTATGTTAATTAAATGATGAGGTACAATTGAGAGTTCTTTTTGATTGGATTTATCAGTACCTATGTCTAACAATCTGTATAATTGTCGACTGTCAGCAACTACTATTTCA
>JAQTVP010000114.1 GCA_028707015.1 Dehalococcoidales bacterium
CTTCACTTCATCTATAAGGCCGTCCCAACTATAATTTGTTAATGTTACCGATGTTCCCGTCCCAATATATAAATCCCACGCTGAATTATTATTAACATCTCCTATCGCTGATGTAGGCGACGGCTGATCTTCAATACCGTTCAAATAAACTCTAACTTTTGCACCATCATAAACACCAACAACGTGATACCAAGTGCCTGCAACAAAAGCTGTATTGCCCACTGTCACGTAACCTGTAGAACTAATACCAATACCGAAAGATAATTTTTTTGCAGAGGTTAGAAAAAACTGAAATCGATTATTTTCCCAGCCACTAACCAAAGCACGATACATCAAAATTGAGGATACTGTTGCATCAAATGTATCCGCTTTCACCCATGCCGAAACTGTTAAATTTGCCGATGTATGATTCGGGTCTGTTGCTATTACATAATCATCCGCCCCGTCAAAGGACAGGGCTTTGCCAAATTTTCCATTATTTGTCCACTGAACACCGCCTGTCAAGGTACCATTATTTTTACTAAGCGACTTGTCGTAAGTAGTAGAGCCATTGCCTTCATCCATTGGCCAATAGCCAGTATAACTGCCAACAGGCGAGCCAACAGCAGGGTGGCCTGCGTTCATATCCTCCATAATCTGCTTGGGCGTGCGAGCGTAGTTATAAATCTGAACATCATCCATCACGCCCTGAAAATAACCGTAAGTGCTACCGGCATCTTTGCCTAATTGCCAAACATTTATGGTATCAGCAGGATTCTCTGTTAAGGCCTGTGAACCCTGACTAATGCCATTTACAAAAACTTTTAAATTAGTTCCATCATATGTACACGCCACATACTGCCAAGCATTCAAAGTCAAAGCAACTGTTGAAGTAACCGCAGTTTGCCAAGCCGTACCATTATGGATTTGACACACTGGCTTACCCGAGCTATCAGTCACCAAACGAATTTCATTATTCTTCACCGCAATAGCTTTGGTGGCAATAGCAGTCGTTGGCTTGACCCACGCAGAAACCGTAAAAAAACCAGCAGAAGTTACAATCGACGGCACATACTCAACCGCGCCAATATCCCAAGGTTCAGAGCGGGTATTGCCAAAAAAATCATCGGTGAAATAAGCTGAAGGAGAGCTTGTACCATTGTCTATGGGGTCAGAACCTGGAGCCAACGTAAAATCATCAGCATCGTAATTGGTAAAAGGGCTGTCTGTTTTGTTTATTCTATTGTCCGCACCGAACTTAAAATCATCAGCAGTAGCATCGTAAGAAGAATTATTAAAACCAGTACAATTATTCCCAATATACCCAAAATCTTGAGTCAAACTATTATAAACTAAATTATTATCAACAGAACCTACACTGTTATTCGTTATTCCTCTTCCACCTATTACACCAGTAACATCTACAATAGTGTTATTTGACCAAAATCCTGTAAAACCAGCACCTGTGCTACATCCAATTCCACCCGCCCAGCCAGTTGAAGTTTGATTAAAAATTATATTGTTATAAATATAATAGGTAGGATCGGTATCGTTAATTAGAAATGCATAACTTCCTCCTTTGATTATGTTTCTCCTTGCAATAAAAGTCAAAGGTACTAAGACGTTATTAAGATCAAAAACAGAAGCACTAGTCCCAGTTCCTTTGATAAATACAATTCCCTCAATAATAATCGTGCCTGGTCCTCGCGAATTCGTAATACTCCAAAAATATGAATCATTGTTAAAGGTAAATCTCGGGCCGGTGGAGCCATCGGTAGTGGAAGGAAAAGTAGCGGCAGTTACTTTCAGAGTATAGCCCTGTAAATTTACAATAGCTAGAGTGGCACTGTTTTCCGTAAAAGCGGAAGCATCAACTGTTAAGGTTATATCCCCAGTTAAATCGCTCCCCAAATCAGTCCAAAAATCATGCCAAGAGGAATAATCCCCACCTGAAAGTTTTAAGGTATAGTTTCCACTGGTAATAGCAGCTGAGGCACCGTTAGCGAAAAAGAATCCTACGGTTATAAAAAGTAAAATTGTAAATAATTTATATCTCATTTTTTATTACAAATTAAAAATCTGGGATTTCCACATAGTCGTTATTGCCGTCAAATTTTAAACCCTTGCCATACTTACCTTGCGTCCAAGTTGGATCCGCTGAATCGCTGCCTGAACCAGAACCCAAAGTGCCACTGTGGTTATTGCCCGAAGTATCATTGGCGGTTTGGCCAGAGCCTTCATCCATTTTCCAATGCGCTACTGGTGGCGGACCTGTTTCATAATCCCGCCGAATCTGCTCGGCCGTGCGCGCTTTGTTGTAGATTTTAACGTCATCGAGTTTGCCCTCGTGTCTATCATAGTGTGAATCACCCCCTAAATACATAGTTGAAGGAACTCCATTCAATGCTGTGCGAGTAGTCATATTTATAAATTCTCCATTTGCATATGTAGAAAAAGCAACTCCCACCCAAGTAAAGGTTAGATAAACCCAACCGGAAAGTGTGGCATCATAGCCAGTATCTTTTATGGTGTTATTTCCAAAAATTATTCTTAAATTTCTAGCAGTTCCTGTATCATAATAAAAAAAGGTAATACGTTGATAATCTTGTGCATAACCTGAAACAAAAAAATAATTATTTTTACCATTCGAATAAGCATAATCTGTATACACCCACATTGAGATAGTGCCTTCGGCTTCAATCCCTCCTGGTCCAGGAACAGCCACATAATCATCATCCCCATCAAAATTGCCAGCCATGCCAAATTTGGCGGTACTGGTTGTATCAGCTCCACCAAAAACCGTGCCAGTATTACCATTACCCGAGCTATCAATAACAGCTGCTGTGCCAGAAGCCCAAGCTGATTCGTCCATTTTCCAATAAGCCACCAAGCCATCAGATTGGTCGTATTGCTCCCCTACTGTAACACTTCTGACTGAAGTGCCTAATTCCGTGGCCACACCAGTGTAGTCGCTTTTAATCTGGTCAGCAGTGCGAGCGTATTTGTAATATTTAAATTCATCAATATATCCTTGGAAATAGCCAAATCCAGCTCCAGCGTCATAGCCAAGGTTTAAGGCATTAACATTATCTTGAATATCAACATTACTCATTGCTTGCGTTGCCTGCAACACTCCATTGATATATACCTTGATATTACTTCGGTCATAAGTGCAAGAAACATATTGCCAAGAGTTTAAAGCTAAGGCCGTAGTTGAAGTTGCTCCTGCCTGCCATGCTGTGCCATTATATATCTGGCAAGCCGGCTGGCCAGAAGAATTAGTTACTAATCTAATAGCATTGTTTTTAACCGCAATGGCTTTAGTAGCAATAGCTGTTGTGGGCTTAACCCAAGCGCTTAAAGTAAAGGTTGAAGAAGAAGTGGCATATTGCACTGTGAAAGTCCCTCCGCTTAAAGGCGTGGCATCGCAAGATGGATCGTCATCGCAAACACCCAGCCAATAGGATTGGGCGCCCACATCGCCTATTAGAGCAGTATACGTACAGGTGTCAGTAACATCGGGCTCGGTTTGATCACCTGACGAATAACACCAGCAACCAGTTTGGGTAGTGCCATTACAGTTAGCGCAATCAGATGCCTTGCAAACATACATTCTATCTATATCTTCAGCGTCATCTTCAGTCCATTCGCCAGAAAAAGTAACGTCAGCACCTACAGCCACTGGATCGGGCGCGTCTGACACCGACACAGCGGCTGGAGCGGTATTTCCTGATGGCGCAGGTTCTTCTAATTGAACACTATAAAATGTTGCTGGAGAATTTTGATTATTATATTCCGTTGAAATCCAAGTGGCTGTTCTCACTGCCGTAGCTATCCTAAACTCATCTACCGTTCCTATATACCATTCTGTATCAATACCTGAACCGATAGCGAAACCAGTTAGAGCACCGGCTGGAGCATCTGCCGCAGACATATTACTATATCGTGAAACTCCATCTATGTAGATAATTTTATTCGTACTTCCATTGGAAACAAAGTGTAAAAGAGAATACTTATCATCATAAGGAGTGTAATCTCCGCTTATACGACCGGTTGTGCAACAAGTTCCAAAATCCCAATAAACAACATTACCCCACGGCGCGTGAGCAGAACATCTCTCGTTGCCAGCACTCGTATACCGAAAAATTGTTGTATTTTGCGCGCCATTGGCAGACGCTTCATTATTCCACATTGAAACCGTGATGGTATTATTGGCATCGGCCCACACTTGATTAGTGTCTTTTAACTGGTCGTCAACTCCTGCAAAAACGATACCGTTACCGGTAAGTTTTCCTGCAGCATTTGCTGGTGTCCCAAAAGGAGTTAAGTGATAAGTATTAGCGGTGCTATCCTTAACTGCGTCTACCCCATTACCGCTTGGATCTTGTTGCAAATGATAAACCGCTTGGTAACTATTAGTCCAAACATTTTGTGCGCCAAAAGTAGTATTAGTTGCATAATCACATGCACTCCCATTTCCATAATAAATATAAAATGAAGTTGCAGCAGTTCCTGATATATCCCCCTTGAAATGTAATTCTCCTGTATCGGTTGCAGCAGTATAGAAAACTACTTCTCTTGGAACTTCCGTTTCACCATCAGATGTAGTAACTCTTATATCTCTTGCATCTGTTTGGTTAACGTTGGTGTGAAAACCAGCTGGTAAATTATTAAGGTTTACATAAACAGGATAATTGACTAAATCTGCATCTACTTTTGCAGGATCAATATCTATGCGCACACGATAAAGCCAATCACCCAAAAGCCAGCCCGAAGCCTGTACCTCCTGTTTCGGTAGATAAAAGAACATACCGAAAGCGAAAACTAAAGCTATAAAGATAGTAAAAATTATTTTTTTCATTTTTTTATTCCAAGCCAAAATCCGGAATGGAAACATAGTCATTAACTCCGTCTAAATAAACGCATTTTCCTTCCACGCAATCCTCTTCGTTTTTCCATTGTGCTCCTCCATACATAGTAGCATCCACATTATTCATAGAATCATAAGTAGTTGAGGCAGTTCCCTCATTCATTTTTATATATATGTAGGGTTCATCTCCCCTATTACTAACAGCCCAAATCCCAAACCCACCAACAATTAAAACCACCCCTCCAATAACCACAAACAAAACCTGCTTTTTAAAGCTCAATTTTAAAAACCTCTCCCGCACCCCCCGAAATACCCGAAGGAGCTTAGCTCCTTCGACAGCCGAAGGAGCTAAGCTCCTTCGACATCGGCGTATATTCTTTTTCAATTTTTTGAATATTTTTGGCATCATAAATTTATTTTTTATAATTTATTTTAAAAATCTTCTAATAGATATTTTTTTATTGCTTTGTTTTCTCTGCTCTCTGTAATAACCATTTTAACAAACTGTTCAAACTGCTCAACTGTGGAAAACTGTGAAAAAATTATGTCCAAGCC
>JAQTVP010000115.1 GCA_028707015.1 Dehalococcoidales bacterium
AGTTATTTTTCCTCTATAGTTATTTTTACTATAGCATCACCATTCTTAAGTGTTTTAAGAATATCCATGCCATTTATTAGCTGACCAAATACCGAGTGGTGATTATCAAGATGGGGTTGTGGTGCATAGGTTATGAAAAACTGAGAGCCATTTGTATTGGGTCCGGCATTAGCCATTGATAGTGCCCCGGTTAAATGGGTATGCTTAGTGAATTCATCACCAAATTTATAACCCGGTCCACCAGTCCCACTTCCGGTCGGGTCTCCACCCTGCGCCATAAAATCAGGAATAACACGATGGAATGTTGTGTTATCATAGAATCCCTCACGTGCCAGAAACACGAAATTGTTTACTGTTAGCGGAACATCACCAGCGAATAGTTCCAGTACTATATCTCCCTTGCTTGTTTCAATAGTTGCAGAATATTGCTTACTGGTATCAAGTATCATTGATGGTGGTATCGAGTAACTCATAAAAATAATGTAACCTCACTTTTATATTTACTGAATATTATTTACTTTAGCAGTATATCCTCACAATTGGCAATAGGGCGATGTAAAGGTCATTTGATAAATGTTACCAGTTAAGTTATTTTTTGCTTACCTTTAGTTCTTTTCTAGCCATTTTCTCCTTCTCTAAAATTTATTGTTCCCGTATAGTAATCTTGTTTGACAATTATTATCAGTTAATCTATTTTGTACAAAACAGGATTTTAAGATAAATAAATTATGAGATTAAGATTGATAATTATAGGTTTACTAATACTCTTCAGTATTATTCTTTGGTTATTGCAAATAGAGTTTACTAGCATTTATTTAACCAAGGCATTTTATACTGTCCTGTCTCTCTTAATCATCTATGTTGTCATAAAAATATTTTTCGAGCAAATGATAGCCAGAAAAATCAAGGAGCCCAAAACACGATATTCAATGAAAAGAGTAGCCTCAATGCTTTCTATTGTTACCTTTATAACTGCAGGAATAGCAATCTGGGTTGATAATATTCAGGCCTTATTAGTTTCCTATGGCATCCTTGCCGCTGGAGCAGCAGTGGCGCTACAAGACGTTTTTAGAAATTTCGCGGGGTCATTGGCAATATTCATTACCGGCACATATCATATCGGAGACAGGATTGAAGTAAATTCTAAAATCGGTGATGTGGTGGACATTGGCATATTCTATACAACCTTACTAGAGACTAATGAATGGGTAGATGGAGATCAGGCAACCGGGCGTCTCTCTGTTATACCGAACAGTGTGGTTTTATCTAGTGTAATTAACAATTATACTAAAGACCATCCATATATTTGGGATGAAATAAGCATACCAATTACTTATGACAGCGATTGGGGGAAAGCCCTGCAGATTATTGAGAAAGTTATTGATACAGAAACAAAAGAGATTACTCTAAATTCTGAAGCTTCTATATCAAAATTATCCGATAAATACTATCTACCCCAAAAATCAACAGAGCCCACAGTTTTTGCTACTTTAACTGATAATTGGATTAATATGAATATTAGATATATTACAGAAGTGAGACAAAGAAGGATACTTAAAGATAGGCTAAATCGGATATTACTATCTGAATTAGCAAAAGTTGATAATATAACAATAGCATCTGAATCTATAAATGTTAGCATAAAAGGATTAGACGATAGGAAGATTACCCAAAACAATAGCAAAGACTCTTGATTTATTATCAAACACCTTTTGGAGATTATGCAACTTCACTTTTATATTTACTGGATACAATTTACTTTAGTAGTATATCCGCACAATTGGTAATAGGGTGAAGGGAAGATCCTTTGGCAAGTCCATTCGGCTATTTAGATGTTCAACATTTCTTTGCAGTTTATTAACATGAAAAGTTAATGCCCCATAATTTGTTGCATTACAATATAGTTATGTGTAACAGAATTCGTTATAATCCAAACTACAAGGAACTATCATACCCATATCACCATGATATTCCATATGTTCCAGTGTTACCATCAAGAAAGATTGGCAAGTGAGGAGGATAGAAAGTAAAGAGCATAAGAATTAGTGCCAGCAATATTATGAATGCAAGAGAAATAAAGCTTGTATACTTGGGTAGTTTTGGCGAAGTCATTATCTTGTAACTTGTCAATTGTCCAACTATAACAGCTAACAGAAATATAAGAATATCAACAATAAGAATCTCTTCCCCAATAACTGCTGTATATGCATAAAATACTAATCCTGTAATAATGGGTATGATATAGACCGCTACAACTTTCGCTACTAAAAAATTATTGGTATGGTCTCGCAAAAATCCATATTCTATGGCAGCAAACAGACACATAGGCCAAAAACCTTGCTTAAAGTGCTCCCAAACACTCTCATTAGCCGACGCGAATAAACCAACAATACTTGATTCACCTGACCATTCGAAAACAAAGTGCAATAACGCACCAACAAGAAATACAAATATTATCCCAGATATTTCCCATCTTAGAACAAGTTTTTTCATTACTCTAGTTCGTTTGTTCAATTTTCCCTGAATTTAATCCTAACTTGGTTAATTGTCAACTGTAAAATTAAAAGAGGAGTATTTTTACTCCCCCTTACTTTATTAAATATGTCAACTATATTAGCTACGATTATACAAACGCAGGAGATTTTATTATCGTGTAATACGACCAGATTGCCAAAAAGATGCTATAATACCGAGATATGTAAAATAAACTGTTAGCCCGCTTTAATAGGGATAAGTAATGTATGGCTGAAAATAATTACTTCTTTGTCGATGGATCTTCCTTAATAACAGATGTCATTGCAATTAAAAAATCAGAAAAAGAGTTAAAGCTCAAAAAGCTTGATATCGTTAAATTCTACCAATATTTTTGTGGAGAAGAATTCGCAATGTTTCATTATAATTCATACAAGCGTTTCGTTGTTTATTTTGTTAAACATGAAAATAGAATAGATGACAACATTATCATTCCATCTTTTAATACACCTGGGGCTGTAGCGGATTTACAGATAAAAAAATGCGGTAAAAGAATACCAGGTGGATCTGCTATTGATGCTTGGATTTCCAAACACAATCCGCCAAATAATGTTTTAGACCGATTAAATAAATCCGAAAAAGCTGTAGACACGCAAATTTGTTGCGATGCTTTACAGTTAGCTAGCTATGGGAAGTTAGAACGACTATTCATTTATACAAACGATTATTATTTTGTCCCACTTTGCCAGACATTAAAATCAATGGGATCTAATATTAGTTTATTTAGGCTACGAGAGAAATCCATAAATAAAGCTTTAGCTCAAGAATGTGATTCCTTTTCAGTAGTTCAATTAGATAAACTAATTAGCTTATTTTCTTAATAAGCAATCTAACAAACTAACATCTAATTACTTTTCCGCCGTCCTATTGGTTATTCAGGATATAGATATATCAACCCACGTAAAAGGAGTTATACCTTGCTAAGGAAAATATAGCTTTAAGCACTTTCAAAAAAGTTGCGTGGTCCGGTAACACAAAGATTATTCAATATTGCCTCGGAAACCCCCATATTTCGCAACTGGGTGAAAACTACGTTTTTTACGTAGAGATATCCGTGAGGATTATAAACCGATCTCTCCTCTTCAGCCTTACGCCAGTCAGTATTAACATAGTTAATAGCCGACCGATCGTGTGATGGACAAAGGCGATCAGCCCATCCAGCATCTATCAGTGTCTTCATGGTGTTAGTCCGAGCAGTTGGACTTGGAATACGTCCCGGATAGCGGTCCAGCCCTAGGTAGCAGCCTTGTTCCAAAAGCCAAGTAAGATACTCAACATTGGTGGTATCGTTAGAATGGTCAAGCTTAATCCCCGCAGGGTTGACACCTTCCTCTTGCAAAACAGCTAATTGCTGTCTCCCTACCTCACCCGGCGAGTAGGAGTGCAACATTATAGGAACACCGGTCCTAAGGTGAGCACGTCCAATTGCTCTTAAAATTTTCTGTGCCTGTGCAGTCATCTCACCATAGTCACTAGCTGCTTTCAGAATACCTGCCTTGACGCCTGTATTGGCAATACCCTCATCCACTTCCCGGACAAACACCTCAGTTAGCTGCTCAATAGAGGCCCCTTGAAAGAATTTTGGAATTTCCAGCCACCAACCAGACACAGCAATGATATTTACCCCACTAAGGCGCGATGCCTCAGTAATCAGATTCAAGTCCCGACCAAGATCAGTGGTACTCGCATCAACAATGGTATCGACACCCCCTGCCTTAGTCCGTTTGAGTTCGTTTACAATACGCTCCAATGGATTATCGCCAAGAAGCTCAGAATAATCCTGATAGAGATCAGCAAAGCCAACTACCATGTGTTCGTGCATCAGGGTAAAACCAAGGTCCTTTGTATCAATAGGACCAAGTACAGAATTTACTAACGCCATAATGTAAGCACTCCTTCTTTTTCTATATTATTCAAACAGATATTTATTACATTTCGTGGAAAATACTGAGAACAAACTATCTTTACTGTAATTCGCATTTCTCATTTCAACTAATGTGTAGTATATTACATTTCTGATTCTAAACTGTCAAAGTATCTAACAATATCGAATATTACTATTGTCAGAGTATTCAATAGAGGTTGCTATCTCTAAAATATATGTACACTTTCATGCTGGCTATTACTATACTGTGGTCATCACCATCAGTTATTTTCGGATTATTAAGTACTGACTCTTAATAATAGGAGGCCAATAAAATTGTTATCTATAGTCTAATTTATCAACTGATGATTTTTATTCGTTGATTCCTAGCGCATTATAGTCTTTACTTTTAAATACAGTTGGAAAGGAGGAAAAATTAAACTAATCAATATCTGTAGAAGCTATGGCAAGCATTATAACTTACTGCACAATATTAGTGAAAAAGATTATAAGGTAAATAACAAAATTAATATATATCGAATGTGCAAATTGTAGTATATTATTTATTATGGAAAAAGTATGTGTATTTTGCGGTGAAAGACCAGAAAGTAAAACATTAGAGCACGTTATTCCACGCTGGCTCATAGAAATAACAGGTGATCCAAAACGTTCAGCGCACTTTGGTTTTCATCGTTCAGATGGAGGTAAGTTTTCAAAAAGAATATATTCATTCGATTCCTTTAAGTTTCCAGCATGTGATGAATGCAATAGCTATTTTTCATCACTAGAAGGTAAAACAAAAGGAATAGTATTTAGATTATTATCAGAAAAACCTCTTTCAGAATCAGAACTAAGTACTTTGCTGGACTGGTTTGATAAAGTTCGCATTGGTCTATGGTTAGGATATATGTATTTAAATAATAATGATTTAGGTATAGAGCCACATTTCTACATATCAAACAGAATTGGTTTAAACGACAGAATGTTATTAATACTGAAGTCAA